>CALLJA010000219.1 GCA_938008865.1 uncultured Anaerolineales bacterium | reverse complement strand
GGGACCAGGCCGGGGTCCCCAGCCGCGGGTTCGTCTTCGGCGAAGACACCCTGGTCGCGCTCAACAGCACCCGAATGTCGATCATCTTCTCGCGGCAGGTTTCGGGCCACCAGGCCCTCAAGGTGGGTATCTTCGATTTCCTGGCGGCTGGCTGCCTGGTGCTGACGGACGAGAATCCCCAGCTGGCGAAGTATTTCGAGGTCGGGCGCGAGATCGTCACCTTTGCAGATACGGACGACTTGCTCAGGAAGGTGCGCTATTATCTCGACCATCCTGAAGAGGCCGAGGCGATCCGCCGGGCTGGGCACGAAAAAGTGGTCGGTCACTACACCTGGGACAAGGTCTGGCCCGCCATCCTCACGAACCTGTTCAAATGACCGAAACGGATTTCCATTCCACATGATCAACGTCACCAAGACCCACCTGCCGCCCCTCGAAGAGTATCAGGCCCTGCTCGCGCGCATCTGGCAAAGCGGCTGGCTGACCAACGGCGGCCAGCTCGAGAATGAACTGAGCGGGAATCTGAAACAGTATTTAGGTGTCCCGCGCCTGGAACTGGTCTCGAACGGGATGCTGGCCCTGCAGGTTGCCATCAAGGCCCTGGGGTTGAGGGGCGAGGTCATCACCACCCCGTTCTCGTACGTGGCGACCGCCTCGGCCATCGCCTGGGAGGGCTGCGCCCCCGTCTTCGTGGATATCGAAGAGCGCACCTTCTGCATCGACGCCGACCAGATCGAGGCGGCCATCACCGAGCGCACCAGCGCCATCCTGGCTACCCACGTGTACGGTTACCCGTGCGCGGTGGAGCAGATCGAGACCATCGCGCGCAAACATGGCCTGAAGGTCATCTACGACGCGGCGCATTGTTTCGGCGTGAAGTGGAACGGGCAGTCGCTGTTGAATTACGGCGACGCAGCCACGCTCAGTTTCCACGCCACCAAACTGTTCCACACAGCCGAGGGCGGCGCGATCGTCACCCGCGACGAGGATGTCCTCGAGCGCGCCCACCTGATGAAGAAGTTCGGCCACGTGGGCGAGGATAATTACCTCGAGGTCGGCACCAATGCCAAATTGTCGGAACTGCATGCCGCCATGGGGCTGTGCGTCCTGCCAGAGGTGGATGGCCTGATTGCCAGCCGCCGCCGCGCTGCGGAGCGCTACGACGACCTGCTCGAAGGCAGCGGCCTGCTGCGTCCGCGCATGCCCGAAGGCCTGGACTACAACTACAGTTACTACCCCGTCTTCTTCGACTCGCACGCGGCGATGATGTCTGTGCGCGAGGCGCTGATCGGAAACGGGATCATGCCCAGGCGTTATTTCTATCCCTCGCTCAACACGCTGCCCTTCCTCCAGCAGGCGGGGCCGCGCGCCTGTCCGATCTCCGAAAGCCTGGCACTGCGCGTGCTGTGCCTGCCGCTCTACGCCGAACTCGAACCCCGGGACGTGGAGCGCGTCGCCGCGACCATCCGCGAGGCTTTGCGGGCATGAACGGGATTCAGCCTTTCTTTGTGATCGGGAACCCCCGCTCGGGGACCACCCTGCTGCGGCTGATGCTCAACCAGCATACCGAGATCGTCGTCCCGCCCGAGAGCGGATTCTCGGTCTGGCTGGCCGACCGTTTCGCAGGCGCGGACTTCGCCTCGGGCGCCGTCCGCGCGGGGTTCGTGGACGAAGTCTTCCGCGCCCGCAAATTCGAAACCTGGGGCCTGGACCCCTCGGAACTGCGCGATTTCCTCGACCAGCAATCCCCGCGCTCGTATCGCGACGCGGTGCTGGCGGTCTACCTGTTCTACGCGCTGAAGAACGGCAGGCATCCGCGTTTGATCGGCGACAAGAACAATTTCTACATCAAATACCTCGACCAGATCGAGAGCCTGTTCGAGCGTCCGCGCTACGTCTTCATCGTGCGCGATGGGCGCGACGTGGCCTGCTCGTACAAGGCCCTGCGCGCGCTCGACTCGGCCAGCGCCTACTCGCCGAGACTCTCCAGCGATGCGCGCGAGATCGCGCGCGAATGGGCCGCCAACAATGCCGCCGTCATCGCCCGCCTGGAGCGCAGCCCCGAGCGCAGCCTGCTGCTCAAGTACGAGGACCTGATCGTGCAGCCCGAGGCCGAGATGCGGCGGGCCTGCGCCTTTTTCGAGACCGCCTACCAGCCCGAAATGCTGACCTATTACCAGCGCAACGACGAGCCTCGCGATTTCCTGGCCTGGAAGGAGAAGGTGGTCCAGCCGCCCGACCCCGCCAACCAGGGCATGTACAAGACTCTGTTGACGCCCGACGAGATTGCGGCCTTCGAGCAGACCGCCCGCGAGACGCTGGTTTATTTCGGGTATCTTTAACCGCAACAGCGGCGGGACCCTCCCGTCGCTGTTTTGATTCGCTGGGGCAACCGGATAACGGATGAAAATGTGGTCAGCCATTAATCCCTCGCTCAAGTTGTCAGGGGCATGTGTTCAATTTACCCCAATTATGCTCACGATACCCGTTAATTCAGAACCCTACCACCTCTCCCAATGCACCACCTCGTCCAGGTCACGGCGGCCGCCCTTTTTGGGCGGCGCGGACAGTTTCGCCTCGTCCGCGGGGTAGCCGAAGGAGAGCGCGATGCGCAAATGCCACTCGGCGGGAAAACCCAGGAGGACGCGGGTCCGCTCGAAGTCGTAGAGCGAAGCGGGGCAGGAACCGATTCCCAGCTCCCAGGCGGCCAGTTGCATGAAGGCGGCGGCCTGGCCTGCGTCGAACATCGTCTGGAATTTCTCGGTCGGTTCGGGGGTCAGGATGGCGACTCCCAGCGCGGCACCTGCCAGATGTCCCGCCCACTCGCCGCAGGTGGACAAATCCTTGAGGATGGTCTTATCCTGAATGGCGATGAATTGCCAGGCCTGGGTGTTCTTCGAGGACTGCGATCTGCGTCCCGCGTTGAGGATGGCGCGCACTGCCTCGGCGGACAGCGGCTGGCCGCTGAACTTGCGCACCGCGCGTTTGGTACGGATGGCTTCCGATACGTTCATGGGGACCTCTTTCCAGTTTCGTCTTTTCATCATTATAGTCATAAATTCGAGGTTGCTCTTGGCACTAGCAGAAGGGGAAGTTTATCAATAGACAGTCCGCCGTATTCCTCGGATAATGAGAATGGCTGAATGGCCGTCCAGACTTTGTTTTCCAATCAGGAGACCTTCCATGACCTTACCTGTCGAATCGACCCTGTTGGGGGAATACACCTACGACCTGCATCCCGTCGAGCGCGGATACGCCAACCGCACCCTCTACATCAACCTGGCCGACAATTCCATCCGTGAGAGGCCCGTCACCCAGCAGATGAAGGACCTGTTCACGGGCGGGCGCGGTTTTGCGCTCAAGCTGCTGTGGGACGCTGTCACGCCCGAGACCACCTGGGACGACCCGCGCAACGAGCTGGTCATTGCCAACGGGCCGATCTGCGGCATCACAGCTTACCCAGGCAGCGGCAAGGCCACCGTGGTGACCCTCAGCCCGTTGACCCACAACGTCATCGATAGCAACGTGGGCGGCTATTTTGCGCCTTTCCTCAAGTTCTCGGGCTTCGACGCGCTCGAGATCCAGGGCAAGGCCGAAGAGGACGTGCTGATCTTCATCGACGGCGACAATGGCAGGGTCACCATCGAGCCGTACGCCTACGAGGAGGCCGACTCTCACCTGATCGGCAACCTGCTGACCGCCAAATATGGCGGCGACGAAAAGGGGCGGCGCGGCGTCTCGGTCCTCTCGGCGGGACAAGCCGCCAACCACATCCGCTACGCGGCCATCAACTCCACCTGGTACGACGTGCGCCGCAAGGAAGCCCGCCTTAAGCAGGCGGGGCGCGGCGGCCCCGGGCGGGTCTTCCGCGACAAGAAGATCGCCGCCATCGTGGTGCGCTTCTCAGACATGGGCGGCGACAAGAACGGTGTGGCCGACATGGCCCTCATCCGCAAGGCGGGCGCGCGCATCAACAAGGAGATCGCCGACCTGGACGACAAGCAGAACCAGATGCGCAAGGTCGGCACCGCCAACATCGTCGAGGTGATGGACCACTTCGACCTGCTGCCCACTCATAACTTCCGCTACGGCTCGCACCCCGAGACCTACAAGATCGACTCGAAGGTCTGGAAAGAGGCCTTTACCCAGGGCCTGCCCGACGGCTGCTGGTTGGGTTGCACCATGTCCTGTTCGCATGGCGTGGACCATTTCCCCGTCAAAACGGGGCCCTACGCGGGCCAGTGCGTGCTGGTGGATGGTCCCGAGTACGAGAATGCGGCAG
>CALLJA010000218.1 GCA_938008865.1 uncultured Anaerolineales bacterium | reverse complement strand
AACCCGTCATTGTAGATGAGCCCTCCGAGGAGGAGACCATCGAGATCCTCAAGGGTGTGCGCGGCGCGTACGAGGAGCACCATCACCTCGTCATCTCGGACGAGGCCCTCGAAGCGGCCGCCCACCTCTCGTCGAGGTATGTCACCGAGCGCTTCCTGCCCGACAAAGCCATCGACCTGATCGACGAGTCCTCGTCGCGCGTGCGCATGTATAAATCCCCCGCCGCCAAACAGGCGAAGGATCTTTTCAGCCAGTTGCGTCAGGCGCGCCAAAACCGCTCACTCGCGCAAGAGGAAGGCAACACCGAAGACGTGAAGGAATGGGAAGAGCGCGAACTGGAACTGAGCGAGCAGATCGAACGCCTGCGCTCGGGCTGGGACCGCGCCAGCAGCCCCGTCGTTTCGGCTGAGGACATCGCCGAGGTCGTTTCGATGTGGACCGGCGTCCCGCTGATGCAATTGGCGGAGGAAGAGTCGCAGCGCCTGCTCAAGATGGAAGACGAGTTGCACAAGGCCATCATCGGCCAGGAAGACGCCATCGTCGCCATCAGCCGCGCGGTGCGCCGCGCCCGTGCTGGCCTCAAGGACCCGAAGCGCCCGATCGGTTCGTTCATGTTCCTCGGGCCGACCGGCGTGGGCAAGACCGAGCTGACCAAAGCCCTGGCCGAGTTCATGTTCGGCAGCGAAGAAGCCGCCATCCAGTTGGACATGTCCGAGTTCATGGAGCGTCACACTGCCAGCCGCCTGGTCGGCGCGCCTCCAGGATACGTCGGTTATGAGGACGCGGGCCAGCTCACCGAGGCCCTGCGCCGCCGCCCCTACTCCATCGTGGTGTTCGACGAGGTCGAGAAGGCGCATCCCGAAGTCCACAACATGCTGCTCCAAATCATGGAAGAGGGGCATCTCTCGGATGCGAAGGGCCGCAAGGTGGATTTCCGCAACGCCATCATCGTGATGACCTCCAACATCGGCGCGGACATGATCAAGAAGCAGACCGGCCTGGGCTTCCAGCTCAAGCGCGATGAAGCCGCCGAGGAGAAGGTCTCGTACGACGAGATGCGCAAGCGCCTGAACGACTCGCTCAAGCGCGCCTTCCGCCCCGAGTTCCTCAACCGCCTGGATGCCACGGTCATCTTCCGCTCGCTGAATAAGGAAGATATCCAGCAGATCGTCTCGCTGGAGTTGGACAAGGTGGCCGAACGCCTGGTGGAGCACAACCTGAAACTGACCGCCACGCCCGAGGCCCTCTCGCTGCTGGCAGACCTGGGCTTCGACGCCGAGTTCGGCGCGCGCCCGCTGCGCCGCGTGATCCAGCAGAAGGTCGAGGACCCGCTATCTGACAAGCTGCTGGCAGGCGAGTTCAGCGACGGCGCGGCCATCCTGGTCAACGTCAGCGAGGACGGCGAGATCGCCCTCGAACATGAGGCGGAAAAGGCCGAAGCACCCGCCGCGTAACCCAAATCCATAAAGTGAACTGCCCTGCATGAACTTGCCGGGCAGTTTTTTTATTCCGCGAGCCTAGCGCAAACGCTTTGAGATTCTGGCATTGTGTTTTACAATTTTCCTTCAAATGGAAGAAACCCGTTTCTACCAAAGACCTGGATTTCAGATCCTCCTGTGGGGGTTCTTTTCAGCCGTATCGTATGTGACGGCGATCTACTTCCAATGGCGGGGCGGCACGCTCAACCTGTTCACCATTTTGGGCGACTCGCTGGTCTTTATCCTGTTACAAATCCTTTGGCTGGCCTTCTTTGCGCAATTCGTCCTTCCCGTGCAAACCTTCGAAGAGCGCCAGCAGATCTTCGACCGCCTGCTGGGCTACATGTTCGGCTCGCGCGGACCCGCGATCTTCATCAGGAACGGACAGGCGATCGAACGCGAGGGCGAAAGCGAACGCTCCGGCCCTGGCGTGCTCTGGTTGGATTCCGCCAGCGCGGTGGTCACGCATGCGAACGTCTCGTTCAGAAATACCTTCGGGCCCGGGGTCCATTTCACCGCCGGAGGGGAAAAGATCGCCGCCACAGTCGGCCTGCACACGCAGTCGCAGGGCATCGGCCCGCGCGAGAATGACCGTCCTTTCGACGCGCAGGGCAATACTCCCGAAGAAGAATACAAGGAAATCCAGCGGCGGCGCATGATGACCACCGCCTGGACGCGCGACGGCATCGAGGTGGTGCCCAATATCTCAGTCACCTTCAAGATCGACGCAGACCCCGTGGTCGGCGACCGCCCCGGCTCGCATTTCGGGTATCGCGAAGAATCGGTCTCGCGGGCCATCATCAACCAGGCCATCAACCCTAGCGCCCGCCCCAATTCGGCCGATTACAACGTGGCCTGGAACGAACTGCCCGCCTACCTGGCCGCCGACCTGTGGCGCGAGTTCATGGGGCATTACCGGCTGGCTCAGCTGTTCGAGCCGAACTGCATCCTGCCCACGGCCATCCCGTTGGAGAATCCGCTGCCGCCCGGGCAGGACACCGAGGCGCTCAACCGCCCAATCACCATGCGCGACCAGGGCAGGCTGGGCAACGCCGTCACCGAAATGCTGCACGAGGTGAATCACTGGCTGGATGCGCTGGCCCGCCGCTGTGAGCAAGACGGCCAACGCCCGGCCGCCGCAGCCAACCTGGGAGACACTGCCGTCCGCCCCGGCGGCGGGGGACGCCCGCCCGAGACGGTGCGCCGCACTGCCCTGCAGGTGATCAACTTCATGATGCGCGAACGTCTGACCAACCCGCGCACCCCGCTTCTCAACCGGGATGGCACGCCGCAGCCCGGCTGGCAGCCCAGCCGCGAGTTCGAACTGCTTCAGCGGCGCGGCATCCGCGTGCTCTCGGTCAGCGTCAGCAATCTGCGTTTCCCGCCCAGGGTGGAGGAGCAGCTCGTCACCCGCTGGACCGCCAACTGGCTGGCCAACGCCCGCCGCGAACGGGACCGCATCGCATCACTGCGTCAACTGGCCGCCCTGACCGGACAAGAGCAGGCCATTCAAAATTATGCCGACGCCTTGAGCCACGGCATGGTCACGACCGACGACCGCAAAGCCACGCTCAAGGGCCTGCTCACGCGCATGCGCGACGCCCTGGTGCGCAGCGACCGCGCGCATCGCAGCGCGTCCTCCGAACTGCAAAACATCACCGAGATCCTGCAATGGCTGGAGGAGAACTGACGTGACCACGCCCGCCCAGCCTCCCCGCCCCATCACGCCCCTCGACCATGAATTCGGCCGTCTGCGCATCAATCTGCGCCGCATCCGCGACTGCCTGCTCAACCGCACCTTCGACCTGACCCTGCACGGCGCGCGCCGCCGCCAGCAGGCCCTGGCGCTGCTTTTCCTGCTGTTGCTGGCCGTCATCCTGGTGGCCCTGCACCCCCAGCCCGCAGAGTGGACCACGCGCATCCGCA
>CALLJA010000217.1 GCA_938008865.1 uncultured Anaerolineales bacterium | reverse complement strand
GTCGTAGGAGATCGCCACCGTAGGCTGCGGTTTCTCGTGGTCAGCAGCCAGACTGTTGTCCGCCTTGCTACCCATGATGAATTTGCCCTTGGGCACGCGCACGAACTCCAGCCCGCCGATCAGCAGGCGGTTGCCGTCCTGCGATAGAGCGCCCTTGCCCTTTTCGCCGCGCATAGGCCTTTCTGCCGTTTCGGCAGAAACCGTTTCAACCCAAGACTCCAGTTCAACACTCTTTCCGGATTCCTCCATACCTGTCTTTTCGGGTTCGGTCTTTGGGGCGGCGGGCGGGGCCACCAGGTAGATCATCGCATCCAGCGTTTCGGCGCTAAAGCCTTTGCTGAAGGAGATCTGCCGCAGCACATTGCGCAGGCGCTTCGAGTCCTTGTCCTCGTAGGCGCTGAAAAAGCCCTTGACCGCCTCGCGGTCTTCCTGCTTTCCGTTCTGCCATTTGAGCGCATCTTGGATGAACCCAAAGCGGATGGACTTGTCCTCGAAGTCCAGCACCTGGCGCGTGAAGGCGGCGGGCGCGGCGTGCATGAGCGCCTGCCAGCAGATGAAGTCGTCGCGATCTACGCCCTCGGCCTGCCCCGAGTTGACCGCCATGACCCATTGCAGGTTCAGGTCGTTGATCACGTTCTTCACGCGGCGCGGGTTGACCTCGGCAGCCGCCACCAGCGCGCGCCAGCGGCCCAGCATGGCCTTGTCCACCTGGGCCTGGGTCCGCAGGTATTGCTCCATGGCCGCATCCAGGATCATGGGCAGGTCGAAGCGCAGTTGGATGACCTTTTCCAGATAATCCTTGGCACTCTCGCCCGTGATGCCCGCATCCTCATAATGCTTCGACACGGCCCGCTGCACAATGGCCGTATCCGCGCCGATGAAGAAGGCGCATCCGCGCTTATCAAGGAAGAGTTTCAAGGCTTCGAGGGTCTGCACGATCTTCTCGGGCAGACAGCGATCCAAGTCATCGATGAAGATGACCAGCGCGCCTTTTCTTTCGTCGATTTCCTCATAAGCCGCTTTGTCATGCACTCAGGCGGCCAGCAAGCGCTCGAAAGCCTCGCTGAAATAGTCAAAAAAGGCTGTATATTCCTCAAATTTCGAGGGTGTTTCGTATTTTTTAGGGTCAACCTGGAACTTAAACTCCGCGCCCAGTCCGCCAAAACTGGCCTGGAAGGAATTCAGGAACATGCCCAATAGGTCGTAGGTGGGCTGGTTCGGGTCCTGGTCCCAGGCTTTGAGTTTGTTGATGAACCCGTCCCGCTTCATGGCGTGCAGGATGACGCGCGCCAACGCCACCAGCAGTTCCTTTTCGTCGTTATATTTCCAGGCATCGAACCAGACCGTCTTGCAGGCCCGAAAAGCCTTTTCCTCTTCGTGTGCAAAGCGGTGGGATTCCTTTCCACCCTTGCCTTTCGGAAAATCAAGCATGTTCTTCACGCGCAGCAACAGCGACGTCTTCCCTGAACCCCACGCCCCGTTGATGCCGATGACCAGGGGCGTCGCCGTCTTTGGGCTGGCAACCAGGCGCGCCAACGTGGCGGCGAAATCGTCGAAGTGAAAATCCGCCGACTTGTGGTCCTGCAGCGGCGCATCGTGCATGATCTCGGGAGTCTGGTACTTTCTGGCTGGCATATGGGTCCCTCACGTCAAGATTGCAATTATTTTATTACAAAATTGAAAATCCCAACCTGGAAATCTTCACGTATAATCGGCCAACTCTATTTCATCTCACCCCAGGAGAATGCACCGTATGAAATTCCTTCGCGTACTTGGTTCGGAAATCGTCCTTGGCACATTAGTCGCCGTATTATCTGTGTTCACCGCTTTCGCCAGTTACCAGGGTTCCATCGCGGATTCGAAGCAGAACGAG
>CALLJA010000216.1 GCA_938008865.1 uncultured Anaerolineales bacterium | reverse complement strand
TTTTCCCATGAGATGAAGAGATTATAGCGTGGGGATGAAGACAAAGGAAGTAAAATGAGTCATCCACAATACCAAAGAGGCAGAATGAACGAAGTCATGCATGTCTTGATGCGCCGTAAATCGGTGCGGGCCTACGAGGATCACCCCATCGCCGTGGAGGTGCGGGAGGCGATCCTGCAAGCCGCATTGCGCG
Source organism: uncultured Anaerolineales bacterium (assembly GCA_938008865.1). Taxonomy (GTDB): domain Bacteria; phylum Chloroflexota; class Anaerolineae; order Anaerolineales; family Villigracilaceae; genus JACPVF01. The sequence continues at coordinate 5,033 of CALLJA010000216.1, read as the reverse complement.
CGCCCACAGCGGGGAACCTGATGCTGTATTCCATCCTGGACGTGACCGACCAGGCGATCAAGGATAAACTGGCTGTCACCTGCGACAACCAGCCTTTCATCGCCCGCGCGCCGATGGTCTGGCTGTTCCTGGCCGATTACCAGCGCTGGCGCGATGCCTTTCTAGCGGGCGGCGTGGATCGGCTATGCGCGGAAAAGGGCGAGCCGATGCGCAAGCCTGCGGAAGGCGACCTGTTCCTGGCCTGCAGTGATGCGCTGATCGCCGCACAGAACGCCGTCGTCGCGGCCGAGTCGTTCGGGGTCGGCTCGTGTTACATCGGCGACATCATGGAGCAGTACGAGGTCCACAAGCAGCTCTTCGATCTGCCGCAATACGTCTTCCCCATCTGTATGCTGGTCTTCGGCTATCCCACCCAGCAACAAAAGGACAGGCCGTTGACAGCCCGCTTTGACCCGAAGTTCATCGTCTTCGAGAACCGCTATCGCAGACTGGGCGGACCTGAGTTCGAGGAAATGTTCGCGGAACGGGAAGCGGCGCGTCCCAAGGGAAAAACTGCCGACGGCGCGCAGAACGTGGCGCAGGCCACCTACCTGCGCAAGTTCAACGCCGACTTTAGCAAGGAAATGAACCGCTCGGTCCAATTGATCCTGCGGGAATGGCTGAAATAGCCAGTAAAATTCAACCAAAGGAAGAGCACAGGAGGCACACATGCAAGTTCTCGGCATCGACGTCGGTGGGTCGGGCATCAAGGGCGCGCCCGTAGACATCAAGGCAGGCAAACTGCTGGCGGAGCGGATTCGCATCAAGACGCCCAAGAGCGCGGAGCCACAGCCCGTGGCCGAAGTGGTGGATAAGATCGCCAAATCCTTCGGCTGGCAGGGACCGATCGGCATCGGTTTTCCCGCGCCGATCAAGAGCGGGGTAGCCATGATGGCCGCCAACATCTCGCCCAAGTGGGTCGGCGTGAATGCCGACGACCTGTTCAGCAAGGTCACAGGCTGTGCCTGCACCCTGGTCAACGACGCAGATGCGGCGGGACTGGCCGAGATGGCCTTTGGCGCGGGACGCGGCCAGCCCGGGACCGTCATCCTGCTTACGCTCGGGACGGGTATCGGTTCGGCCATCTTCCACCGCGGCAACCTGTTGCCCAACACCGAATTTGGCCACCTCGACATGAAGGGCCGCGACGCCGAGCACCGCGCCTCAGACGCCGCCCGTCAGCGTGAGGACCTATCGTGGAAGAAGTACGCCAAACGCCTGAACCGATACCTGCTGGAGATGGAAAAGCTCTTCTGGCCCGACCTGTTCATCGTGGGCGGCGGCATTAGCAAACAGTCCGAAAATTTCCTGCCGCTGCTGACCATCGAGACGCCCATCATCCCGGCCGAGCTGCTCAATGACGCGGGCATCGTCGGCGCGGCGCTGGCCGCCAGGCGCTGAACCAGGCTGCCATTCGGCTCATGCGAAAGGCCATCCTGCTCTTCTCGCCGCTGGCAGGCACAGCCCTGCTCGAGTTCCTTTTGCTTGGGTGGGTCGGCGGCGAAACCCTGCGGAACCTGGTCACACCGTTCTCGGCGCTGGTCGCGGGCCTCTTGTTGCTGACAGGCCTTCTGCCCGCCGCACTGCGCCCCTCGAACGTACATATCCTGGTAGCTTGCTTTGCGTTGGTTTTCGCGGTGCTGATGCTGGTTCCGTTCGAATTCCACGGATTGCCCGCCCTGCGCCCGGGCATCCCCACCCACCGGTCCCTGCCCCCTGATGTGCTGCTACGCCTTCTCAACGGTGCGATCCTGTTTGGGTTGGCTATCCACGTCAGTGCGCGCTTCCCGTGGCCCAACCCGCGCATCACCGCCCGGACGATCCTGGCGGGCTATGCCGTCTCGCTGGGACTGCTGGCCGTATTCCTGGCCTCGTCCGCGCCGTGGATCCGCATCCCCGCCGCGCTGGCGCTGCTGGCCTGGTTCGCCTTTGCGATGGGCTTCTTCTTTTGGAACCTGCTGGCCGCCGCACGGGATACCGATCCCGACGCCGCACACAGCGCCCAACAGGCCCGGATTGTCTTCTTTAGCATCGCTCTGGCCGAGACCCCCCTGCTGCTGCGCCCCTTCACAATGGCATTCGGCCTCGACCTGGTCTCCTACGACCTGGCCCTGGCCGCCCAACTCTTCATTCCCGTGGGCATTTCCTATGCGGTGTTGCGACATGATCTGTTCGGCATCGACCGTTTCCTGCGCCGCACCCTGGCCTATGGGACCGTCTCGCTGGCGCTGCTCACGCTCTACCTGGGGCTGACCACCGCGCTGACCGAACTGCTGGTCAACGCCTCGCGGCCGCTCGCGCCGCTCATCAGCCTGCTGGTATCCGCCCTGCTGTTCGAACCGACGCGCCGTTTCACGCAGGCCTGGCTCGACCGCTTGCTCTACCCCGACCGCCTGAATTTCCGCGCCGCTGTGCAGGCCATGCAAGAATCGCTGGCGCGCGCCAACCGTCGCGAAGAGATCATCCGCCTGATGGACGAGGACTTCCCCGCCCGCATCGGCGCGGAGTGGGCCGCGCTCAGCCTGTTCCCCGAACCCGACGCGCCGCCCGCGCACCTCACGCCCGCCTGGAGCGCGCGCCTGGTGGCGGGCAGCGTGCCCTTGGGCGGATACTGGCTCGGGCCGCGTCGCGCGGGCCCCGGCTACGACACCGACGAGGCCAATCGCCTGCACGCACTGATCAACCAAGCCGCCCTGGCCCTGGCCTACGCAAATGCCTACGAGTCACTCTTTACATTGAACCAGACCCTCGAAGTGCGCGTCCGCGAACAGACGGCCCGCGCGCTGGCCGACCAACAGGCCATCGCAGCCTACCAGGAGCGACAACACCTGGCGCGCGACCTGCACGACTCGGTCACGCAATCGCTGTTCGGGCTGCACCTCATGGCACGCGGACTGAAGACCTCCGCACCCGGGCCGCTCAAACCGCAACTGGCCGAGCTGGAGGGTCTGGCGGGCAGTGTGTTGCGTGAAATGCGGCTGTTGCTCGACCAGCTGCGCAACGCTGCAGGCGAGGAAACCCTCGATTTAACGGAAGCCATCCAACGTCAATGTGACGAGTTGGCGCGCCGCACGGGCCCCGAGGGCGGACCGTTGCTCACTATCCGCGTGGATGCGCCCCCGTCGCTGATCCTGCCCTCGGCCCTGGCCGACGAGGCCCTGTGGATCATCCGCGAGGCGCTGCAAAACATCCTCAAACACAGCGGCAGCCGTACCGCCCGTCTCAGCGTAACCCGCGACGCCGCCTTGCACGTGACGATTGCAGATGACGGCACAGGCTTCGACGCGAGCGCCGCGCCCGCAGGTCGTTACGGGCTGCGCGGCATGCGCGAACGCGCCCTGGCGTTGGGCGGCGAATTTCAGGTGCAAAGCGCGCCCGAGCGCGGCGCCGTGCTGACCTTCCGCCTGCCGCTGCCGACATCCTTTGCGAGGACTGCATGATCAAAATATTGATCGCTGATGACCATCCCATCGTGCGCCGCGGATTGCGTATGACCCTCGAAGCCGAAGCCGACCTGCAAGTGGCAGCCGAGGCCGAGAACGGCGCGAACCTGGCGGACCTGGTCCGCAAATACGCGCCAGACGTGGTGCTGATGGACCTGCAAATGCCCGAGGTGGACGGCGTGCAAGCGCTCGAACAGACACGGCCCGAGTTCCCGAACCTGCCGATCCTGATCCTGACCTCCTTCAGCGATGACGCGCACCTGCACGCCGCCCTGCGCGCGGGCGCCAGCGGCTTCCTCTTGAAGGAGATGGACGGCGATGACCTGGTGGAGGCCGTGCGCGGCGCGGCCAGGGGCAGGCCGCAGCTGCACCCCGATATCGCGCGGCGGCTGATGGCGCGCGCACCCCGGCCCGATGACCCGCTCTCAGCGTTGACCGAGCGCGAACGCGAAGTGCTCAAACGCATCGGGCGCGGCCTGAGCAACAAAGAGATCGCACTCGAGCTGACCCTGACCGAGATGACGGTCAAAGGCTACGTTAGCGACATCTTCGCCAAACTGGGGGTCAGCGACCGCACGCAGGCCGCGTTGACGGCTGTGCGCTACGGACTGGTCAAACCCGAAGAATTATAAAATCAAGTAAATTCTGGTGGTCGAGCGGTTTTCAAATGTATCGAGACATAGGCGGTATCTGTTCGCCCAATCGAGATTAACTTTTCGAATCACCCACCAAAGAGGGGAATTCATTCCCCACCTACGCGGGTAAACAGGATGTATCTCCGCCAGTATGCTTGGGGTCATTCACGGAGATCACATGGAAACCAACCTGACCCTCGCCGCTTCTCACAGCACCTCGTCCCTCGAATTCCTCTGGCGGATGGCACGCAACCCGCTCGACGCGCTGACAGACCTCGCAAACGAACAGGGCGACATCGCCCGCGTCAAGGTCGGCAAGCGCGAGGTGTTCCTGCTGGCACATCCCGAGTTCATCGAACAGGTATTGGTCAAGCAGGCGCATAACTTCGTCAAGGGACGAGCCTTGCAGCGTGCGCGCATCCTGCTCGGTGAAGGCCTGCTGACCAGCGAAGGTCCCGAACACCTGGTCCAACGCCGCGCCTTGCAGCCTGCCTTCCACCGTCAACGCATGGAAGAATACGCCGCCGTGATGGGTTTCAGCACCCTGAACGAAATCTCGACCTGGCAGGACGGTCAACGCGTGGACATATCCGACGCGATGATGCGCCTGACCCTCGATGTGGCCCTGCGCTCCTTCTTTGGGATCGCGCCCGAGGGAGCGGCCGACCGCGTGCGCCGCTCGATGTCCATCCTGTTACGCCTATTCCCGATAACGGCCCTGCCGCTGCCCGATTCCGCCCGCAGTTGGTTCCCCAACTTCAAGCGCGCCGCCGCTGACTTGAATGCCATCACCGCCGAGTTGATCGCCCACCCACAATCGAGGCTGGCGCAGACCGCGCTGGTCAACCTGCTCAAACAACACGGTGGATTCAGCGAAGAACAGATCCGCGCTCACGCGTTGACCTTCCTGCTGGCG
>CALLJA010000215.1 GCA_938008865.1 uncultured Anaerolineales bacterium | reverse complement strand
GTTGCGAGCCGCCGCTCTTGCTCTTGGCGGCGCGGCAACCTTGTTTTGGTGGTGGCATCAAGTACGTGATGTGGTGCGGAATACCCTGCGGGTACGATGTGGCATTCCGCATACCCGTAGTTCGGCGGGATTCCATCCCGCCCCACGAGTTCATCACTTATATTGATCCACTATCCTTGTTTTTGCTAAAAAACGGGAGGCTGCCTCGGGATTTCCGCGCTACACCCGCACTTGCGTGCGGTGCAAGTATCGCGCCTCAACCCTCGCAATGACATACCTGGGATGGGCAAGCGAATCAAAAAAATTGAAATAACCTGTTGATGATGCTATACTAAACCCGTATTTCATTCCAACTTCTGTCAGGAGACAGTATGAAATCCTCCGAGTTCCAGCAGTCCCTTGAGAAATATGCGGACGTCATCGTCAAAGTCGGCTTGAATCTGCGCGAAGGTCAGCGCCTGATCATCAACGCGGGCATCAGCAATTATCCGCTGGTGCGCGCCATCACCAAAAGCGCCTACCAGGCGGGGGCGCGCGTGGTCAACGTGATGTACGGGGATGAAGAGATCGGCCACATCCGCTTGAAGATGAGCTCGCGCGAAGCCTTGAAGGAATTCCCCAACTGGATCCTGCAAGCCTACCTGGACCATGCCAAGAACGGCGACGCCTACCTGGGCATCACCTCCGACAACCCCGACCTGCTGGCTGACGTGGACCCCGAGGCCATCGCCATTCAGCGCAAGGCGGCGGGCAAGAAGATGATGAAGGTCTCCGAATACATCATGCGCGACGCCATCAACTGGTGCGTGATCTCCTACCCTGGCGAGGAGTGGGCGAAGAAGGTCTTCCCAGGCGTCTCGGGCAAACAGGCTCAGGAAAAGTTGTGGGAAGCCATCTTCCAAACCTGCCGCATCGACCAGCCCGACCCCGTGGCGGCCTGGCAGAAGCACATCGAAAATCTCAAGAAACGCAGCACGTACCTGAACGACAAGCGCTACAGCGCCCTGCATTACTCCGCCCCAGGCACCGACCTGACGGTGGGCCTGCCGCGCGGACATCAATGGCTGGCCGCCCAAAGCGAGGCCGAGAACGGCATCAAGTTCACCGCCAACCTGCCGACCGAGGAAGTCTTCACCATGCCGCACAAGGACAAGGTGGAGGGCACGGTCAGTTCGTCGCGCCCGCTGGTCATCATGGGCACCACGGTGGAGGATTTCACGCTGACCTTCAAGAAGGGCAAGGTGGTGGACATCAAAGCGAAGAAGAACGAGGACACCCTGCGCAAGTTGATCGAGACCGACGAGGGCGGGGCGCGCATCGGCGAAGTGGCGCTGGTGCCCGTCAATTCGCCCATCAGCCAGCGCGGACACCTCTTCTACAACACGCTCTTCGACGAGAACGCCGCCAGTCACATCGCGCTGGGGCGCGCCTACCGCTTCACGATGAAGGGCGGCCCGAAGATGAGCGAAGCCGAGTTCCAGAAGCGCGGCGGCAACTTCAGCCTGATCCACACCGACTTCATGGTCGGCTCGGACAAGATGAACATCGACGGCATCCTGGCTGACGGGACGCGCGAACCCATCATGCGCAAGGGCGAGTGGGCCTTCAAGGCCTAGGGGCGGCTTGCAAACGGAAACAGGCAAAAGGTCCCGCCCCAGCGCGGGGCCTTTTCAATAAAGTTGTGCGATAATTATCGTAATCCAACCCGAGGAGAACATCCCATGAACCCGAAACCGAAGATGAATCCCGACGATCTTTTGAAAGCCGAATACGACTACATCGCCTCGACGGCTTTCCAGGCCAACGAGGACCGCGCCCGCGGGGCGTCGTTCTATTTCGTGTCGGTCGGCTCGCTGGTGGCGGCCATCCTGGGCACGCAGCTCAGCCAGGACAACCTGCAAGGCGTGGCCCTGCCGCTTTTCATTCTGTTCGCAGTGATGACGGGCCTGGGCGCGCTGACCCTGGCGCAGCTGGCGCGGCTGCGCGCGGCCTGGCACGAGTCGGTCGAGGCGATGAACGTGCTGAAGGATTTTTACCTCGAGCACTACCCCGAGTTCACGCCCGCCTTCAAGTGGCGCATGAAGAGCATCCCACCCACCGACAAGCCCTACAGCATCGCCAATCTGACCGCCGTGGAGGTGACCCTGCTGGGCGGGCTGACGGCGAGCGCGGCGGTATATTTCCTGCTGCTGCTGCTGGGGATGGTGAATTGGCTGGGTCTCCTGGGGGTGGCTGTTTCGGCGGTCCTCGGCGCGGCGGTCCTCTGGGCATTTTACAAGAAACTGCTTGTGGACAATCAATAGATGAAAGCCGCCCTGCTTCATATCCTGCGCGTCATTGCGGCGGGCCTCGCTGCGGGGTCGGCCTTCGGCCTGGTGGTCGGCCTGTTTGGCTGGGTCTCGGGCTGGAGGTCGGCGTTGGAGTTCAGCAACGGACTCTTCGTGGCGGGCAGCGCCATCATCATCTTCGGCATGCTCAGCGCCTGGGGCGGATTCACCTCGCGCGGCAACTTCGCCCTGACCTATACCCAGACCGCCAGCGACATGTCGCTGGCCGAGCGCGCCAAGTGGACGGCCATCGAGGTCATGCGCGGCTATAACGTGGTCGGCACGGCCACGGTGATGGGCCTGGCGCTGATCGCGCTCTCCGTCCTCACCTACACCCTTTTCGGATAAGGCCATGCCGCGCGACTACATCGGACAACCGCCCACCGCCTTTCAACGCCGCCCGCACCTGACCCGCGACGAGGCCTGGATCCGCGCCTTCCTGCGCGAGGCCAAAGTCGGGCACATCGCCAGCTCGGACGGCGGCCAGCCCTTCGTCACGCCCAGCACCTTCTGGTTCGACGAGGAGCATCACCAGGTCGCCTTCCACTCGAACCTCGCAGGCCGCGTGCGCTCGAACATCGAGGTCAATCCCAAAGTCTGCCTGGAAGCCAGTGAATTGGGCAAACTCCTGCCCTCCAACGTGGCGCTGGAATTCTCGCTCCAGTATCGCAGCGTGATGGTCTACGGGACCGCGCGTCTCGTGACCGATCCCATCGAGGCCAAACGCCTGCTATACGGCCTGATCACCAAATACTTCCCCAAGATGCAGGCAGGACGGGAATATCGCGAGATCACCGACAAGGAGTTGCGGGCCACCTCGGTCTACGCCATCGCCATCGAGTCGTGGAGCGGCAAGGAGAACTGGGACGAACACGCCGAACAATCTGACGAGTGGCCTCCCCTGCAAGATGAAAATCAATCCGCTTAAGACCGCATCCCTTACAGCGCTGACCCTGATCGTCGTTCAGGCGGCGCTGTACATTTTCATGTGGACGCGCCTGCTGGACGACCCGTCGTTGAAGGGCATGGACTTCATCAGCTTCTACACGGCGGGACGCATCGCGCGCGAGGGCAGGTACGGCCAACTGTACGACCTGGACTTGCAGCGCGCCGTTCAGGCGCGGATCGTGGCGGCGGGCACCTTCGAGGGCGGCGCGAACCTGTCGCAGCATCCGCCCTACCTTGCGCCGCTGCTCTCGCTGCTGGCGGTGGACGATTTCGTGGGGGCATACATTTTGTGGAGTGCGGTGCGGCTGGGATTCACCGTCCTGTGCGCGGTCTTGACCCAGGGCTGGCTGCGCGCCTCGGGCTGGTCGCCGCTCTCCGCGTGGATGGCGGCACTTGGGGCGGTGGGATTCTTCCCGGTCTACCTGGGCCTGCTGGGCGGGCAGGATACCGTCTTCATCCTGCTCGGGCTGCTGCTCTGGCTGTTCGGCATGGACAAACGGCGCGAGGCGCTGGCGGGCTTCGGGCTGGCGCTTTCGAGTCTCTCGCCGTTGGCGGCAGGCGCAGTTGGGCTTCCGCTGCTGGCAACGCGCCGAAAGGCGGCGGCCTGGTTCGTCGGCTTCATGGCCCTGCTGGGAATCTACAGCCTGCTGCTGGTGGGGACGCGCGGCGCGGCCGATTTCCTCGCGCTGATGCGGCTCAGTTCCCAGGGCGGCGGCTACGGTTTGAACCAGGACGTGATGTATAACCTGCTCGGACTGCTGCTGCGCAGCCTGCCCCAGGCCAACCCCGCAACCCTGCGGCTGGCTGCATGGGCGGCCTTCGCGGCGGCGCTCGTGTTCTCGGCGGCCTGGTGGCGGACCCAGCCCCAGGGTCCAGGCCTGGAGCGGGTCGGGCTGGCGCTCGTCCTGCTGACCTTTACCCTGCCGCACCTGCATACGCACGCCTTGAGCATGCTGCTGCTGCCGCTGTTGATCGCCGCGCAACGCCTGCACGCGGGCGGACGGGAGGGCCTGGCCCTGCTGTTGATCCCGGGCGTTTCGACCGTCCTGGTCCTGCTCACCATCCTGGCGCCCACCCTGACCTACCCCGCCTACGGCCTGCTGATGGCGGGCCTGGCACTGGGCCTGGCCTGGCCGAAACCCTGATTGGCCGCCGCTCGGCGCAAAGGATTTAGCTGCGACAGGCAACCCAAGAGGGCCGCGCGCGTATAACCTGTTGACATAAAAAAGATAAGGAGAACACCATGTCCGACGAAAAGATCCACACCGAGGAATTCCGCGTCAACGGCGAGGAGTTGATCGCCAAGATCAAGAACCTGCTGCACGAAGGCAATATCCGCCGCATCATCATCAAAGACAAGGACGGCAAGACCGTGATGGAGATCCCCCTGACCATCGGCGTGGTGGGCGTACTGCTGGCCCCCACCCTGGCGGCGGTCGGCGCGATCGCCGCGCTGGTCACCGAGGCCACGGTGGTGGTCGAAAAAGCGGAGTAACCCTGCCTTCAGCCCGCAAAACTCGCGGGCTGAAATATTTTCACGGGGGAATTGACAGGTTCGAACAAAATCAATAAACTTATTGTGTTTCAATTCACAAATGAATCCTACAACCCAACCGGAAGGGCAAAATGAAACAGTGTCCGTATTGCGCCGAGAAAATCCAGGACAGGGCTGTCGTCTGCCGTTATTGCGGCAAGGAGTTGCCACAGCCTGAAGTCTCAAAGTCCAGCGTAAAATCTAGGACCCGTTCGAAGAAAACCTTGCTTCTGTTCCTGAGTGTGACAGGGATTTTGATTCTTGTGCTGGCTGGCATTTCGCTCTTGCGGCCTCGAAGCGACTCCAGCACAGCCCGTCCCCTGCTCTATGCCATGGACTTCGAGAACGAGGCCGCCTTTTTTGGCTGGCACGTCGGCGCACCGGGGCAGTATGAGTGGCTGAAAAATACCAGGAACGGAAAATACCTGTTCGAATATGCATCGGGCTTCCTCGAAAGCCAGGACTTTGACTTCGCTGACGTCCAGATTTCAGTGGATGTCGAATTTTTGGTCGAAACGCGTATGGAGGCGGGTCTGGCCTGCCGTATGCAGCCCGATGCCAGGGGACGCTACTACTTCAACATCTCCAACGACGGGCGCTGGGATATCCGCAAGTGGAACCAGGGAGAAACCATCCTGGCCCAGGGCTGGTCGGACGCCATCCGTTCCGACAAAAATCACCTGGCCGCGCGCTGCGTGGGTAACCAACTCACCCTG
>CALLJA010000214.1 GCA_938008865.1 uncultured Anaerolineales bacterium | reverse complement strand
TGTTTGGCGGCGTTGGCCAACGCCTCCTGGCAAATATGGAAGAGCGCCAGCGAGTGCGAGTGGGGCATATCCTTCAGGTCGGCGCGCGGACCTGTCAGGTTGACCTCGGCGAAGGTGTTGGCGCGGTACTCGGTCACCAGGCGCTTGAGGCCCGCCATCAGACCGTCGTTGCCGAGCTGGCGCGGGCGCAGGTCGAGGATATAGGTGCGGATGTCGCGGATGGCCTGGTTCAGCCCGTCGATGGACTTTTGGACGCGCGTCTTGGCCTCGGACGGGTCTTCGTCGATGGTGTGATAGGCGCTTTCGAGGGCCAGCCCCACCCCGTAGATCGACTGGATGATGCCGTCGTGCAGGTCCATGCCGATACGGTCGCGTTCCTCCAGCACAGCCAGGCGGCGGGCGTTGTTATGCAGGCGCGCGTTCTCGATGGCCAGGCCCGCCCAGTTGCCCACGGCGGAGAGCATCTGGATGCTGCGATCGTCGAAGGGCATAGTGTGACGCGTGGCAATGCTTAACACGCCCATCACGTTTTCGCCCGAGCGCAGCGGGATGCAGGCCATCTGGCGGAATCCCGCCTGCGATACGGCCTTACGCACGAAGCGGTCGTCGGTGAGCAGGTTGGAGCTGAGCAGCGGCTCGCCCTTTTGGGCGGTCAGGCCCACGTAGCCTTCCCCCATCTTGAAGAGATTCTGGTTCCAGAAGGCCTCGGCAGCCTCGCCGCGGTGTAACACCATGCGCAGGGTCTGGCGGTCTTCTTCCAACAGGAAGATTTCGCCCGCCTCCACCTTCATATAGTTCATGACCAGCGCCAGCGACTTGTTCAGGATCTCGTCCAGTTCGAGCGAGGCGGTCAGGGTGGAGGCGATGTCGTTGACCAAGGCCATGTCTTCGTTGCGGCGGGTGACGGCGGCATCGTGTTCGCGCATCTGCTCGTACAGGTTCGCGTTCTGGATGGCCGCGGCGGCATAGGCCGCCAGCATCTGGATGATCATCTCGTCGTCGGAGGTGAACTCGGGTCCGTCCAGTTTCTCGGTCAGGTAGATCTGGCCCAACTGACGGTCGCCCGCGCGGATCGGAACCCCGAGGAAGGAAGCCATGTGGGGGTGATGGGCGGGAAATCCCACCGAACTGGGGTGTTCCTGCAGCACGGGCAGACGCAGCGGGTCGTGACGATCCATCAATTCGCCAATCAGCCCGCGGCCCACAGGCGGGTGGATGATACGGTTCATCTCGTCCCTGCCCATGCCCACGGTGATGAATTGCTTCAGACTGCCGTTCTCGTCCAACACCCCCAGGGCGGCATAACGCGCCCCAGCCTGCTCACAGGCCAGGGCGGCGATGCGTTCGAGCAACGTCTCCAGCGAAACGTCCTTCACCAATTCCAGGCTGGCCTGGTGCAGCGCGATCAGACGGTCCTGGAGCTGTTCACGCGTCAACAACATTAAGACACCTCATTGGGTATTATATCCAAGTTTTGTCGGGTTTTATAGATTGAAAGGTTTTGGTAAACTCGTCCCGAGACAGCGCGGCTGATTTTGATAGGTTTTGGCAGGCTGGCGCACTACAATTCAACTACAAAGGTGACGCGATGACGAACTCCCGCATTTCTGGATTTTACAACCTGACCCTGGATGAGCGCCGTGCTAAAGTGGCCGAGTCTGCCGACTTCCCGACCGATGGCCTGGTCCCGTTCACCACGGGCGGACTCAGCCCCGAGGCTGCCGACCACATGGTGGAGAACGCCGTGGGCCTGTTCAGCCTGCCGCTGGGAATCGGGCTCAACTTCCAGGTCAATGGACGCGATGTGCTGGTGCCGATGACGCTGGAGGAGCCTTCGGTGGTGGCGGGCGCCTCGTTCATGGCCAAGCTGGCCCGCGCGGGCGGCGGATTCCAGGCCACCTGCTCGGCGCCTGAGATGATCGGGCAGATGCAATTGCTGGATGTGGACGACGTCCACGCGGCGCGGTTGAAAATTTACGAGCACAAGTCTGAGTTGCTGGCCGAGGCGGATTCCATCGACCCCGT
>CALLJA010000213.1 GCA_938008865.1 uncultured Anaerolineales bacterium | reverse complement strand
AACGGTCCTGTGTATGCCTTTGAAACGGCGGGGGGGGATTTGTACGCAGGCGGCGGATTCATCGATGCAAACGGAATTCCCGAAGCGGACTATATTGCCCGCTGGGACGGCGCTGCCTGGTCTGCTTTGGGCAGCAACGGCGCCGGGATTGGGGCGCTTGACAGCTCTGTGATGGCCCTCGAAACGCTTGGCTCGGACCTTTATGTGGGCGGCAACTTCACCAATGCGGGCGGCATCCCGCAAGCCGATTACGTGGCCCGCTTCAATGCGGCAGGCTGGTCTGCCCTGGGCAGCGATCAAACTGGTGTGGGCGGGTCGTTGTTATCCCAGGTCAGGGCCTTGGCGGGCATAGGCAATACTCTGTACGTGGGCGGCGACTTCGACGGCGTGAGCGATCCAAACGGGCCGCTCCCCGCCGCCGATTTCATTGTCAAATGGGACGGCTTGCACTGGTCCGCGCTGGGAAGCAATGGCGCAGGCGACGGTTCCTTAAACAAACCCGTCTACGCGCTGGCACTCGGCAATGCTGTATACGCAGGCGGGCAATTCCACGATATCCACAACGGCAACATGGTCTTGCAAGCGGCAGATTACATTGCCGCCTACGGAGCAGACCTCGCTGTCCCGCAAGTGCTGTCCATCACGCGTACCTCGCCCAGCCCCACTGCCAATGGCAGCGTAGATTTCGCCGTCACGTTCTCCGAGGACGTTACAGCAGGTGTGACTGATTTCGTTCTCACCGCCCCTGGCATCAACAACGCGGAGATCACCAACGCAGACGCGCCTTCCTCGAAATCGGTTTACATTGTCACCGTCAACACGGGCACAGGCTCGGGAACCCTGCGGCTGGATATCCCCGACACGTCCGCCATTGGCGATACCGCTGGCAACCCATTGGGCGGCCTGCCCTATACCAGCGGACAGTCCTACGCGGTCCGCGTCCAAACCTTTTCCGATGTGCCTGTCAATTATTGGTCCTGGCAGCACATCGAGCGGCTATACGCTGCGGGCATTACGGGTGGATGCTCCGCCAGCCCGCTGAACTACTGTCCCGCCGCCACCGTCACACGCGACCAGATGGCTGTCTTCCTCCTGCGCGGCAAGCATGGCTCCGCCTATGTGCCGCCCGCCGCCACAGGCACAATGTTCAACGATGTGCCCCAGAATTATTGGGCTGCCGCCTGGATCGAACAGCTTGCCAACGAGGGCATCACAGGCGGCTGCGGCAGCGGGAATTACTGCCCCGCCAAGCCCATCACGCGCGACCAGATGGCCGTCTTCCTCCTGCGCGGCAAGCACGGCGGCGGATACACACCGCCCGCCGCCACAGGGATCATGTTCGGGGACGTGCCCCAGAATTACTGGACCGCCGCGTGGATCGAGCAACTCGCCAACGAGGGCATCACAGGCGGCTGCGGCAACGGGAATTACTGCCCAAGCGGCACGGTCACACGCGACCAGATGGCCGTCTTTCTCGTCAGGGCGTTCGGCTTGCCCTAGGCGCATCAACCAAAAAGGCGCTCCTGTTACGGGAGCGCCTTTTTGCTCAGGATATTTATGATATTTATCTAATATATTGACAATCCCCGCCCCCACGGTTATACTCCCGCGCATGAAAAGTACGCGAGACCGAATTTTACAGACCCTGCTGCGCAAACCCCGCTCGACCATCAACGAACTGGCGGAGGCAGTCGGCATCAACCCCATCTCTGTGCGCCATCACCTGACCAACCTGCAAATGGAAGGCCTGGTGGAGGGCCAGGAGGAGCGGCACGGTGTGGGCCGTCCGCGCCTGGTGTATGTGCTGACCGAGGCGGGTATGGAAAAATTCCCCACCCGTTACCTGCGCCTCACCACGCGCCTGCTCACCCAGATGAAAGAATCGATGCCCAGGCCGATGGTGGCCAAACTCTTCAACCAGATCGCCGAAGACCTGGCCAGTGACTACGAAGCCCAGATGCTCGGCATGAGCATGGAAGAACGGCTCGACTTCGTCAAGGAAATGCTGGCCCAGGAAGGCTTCACCGTCGAATGGGAGAAGAAGGGCGGGCAATACCAGATCCACGAGATCTCCTGCCCCTATTACCAGATCGGCGTGGCCCACCCCGAAGTCTGCACTGTGGACCAGACCCTGATCTCCAAAATGCTGGCCCTGCCCGCCAACAAGGTCCAGTGCATCCTGGACGGCGGCGCGCAATGCACCTACGTGGTGCAATCGGCGGACGCCAAAAACTAACTTTTAGAGGAACCATGAGCGACCCTGAAATCAAGGAAATCCAGTGGACCATCCACAGCACCCATCCGACCCTCGTGCCGATCGTGCGCGAAAAGCTGGGAGAGGTGGTGGACCCCGAGATCGGCATGAACATCATCCAGTTGGGCCTGGTCCGCGACGTGACGATCGAGAACGACATCGCCCGCCTGAAGATGATCCTGACCACGCCCTTCTGCCCCTACGGCCCCGCCATGATCGAGATGACCAAGGCCAAAGCCGTGGAGGGCCTCAACATGCCCGTGACCATCGAGATGGGCATGGACATGTGGGATTTCTCGATGATGGAAGACCCGTCCGCACTGGACTGGGGCATGTACACCTAGGTCCGCAAAATCAGAAGCGCCCATCCGTTTTGGATGGGCGCTTTTTGATTCTGAGACTACCCTCGATTGGGATGCGCTCGGGGGCGTCAGGACTTCTTCCAGTGCATCACGTGCGGCTGTTCGCCCTCGGCAAAACCCGAAATGATGATCAACGCGTTGGTCACCGTATGGCCTGGGTTGCGCCAGCGGTGACTGAGCTTCGAGGCGAAGAGCAGGCTGTCACCCGCGCCCAGGTGAAAGATCTCCTTCTCCACGTGATACTCCAGGCTGCCGCGCAGGCAGAAGACGAACTCGTGCCCCGAGTGGACGATGGCCGAGGGCCCGCTGGTCGCGCCGCTCTCCAGGGTCAGCATGAACGGCTCGACACGGCCCATGAACTGCTCCCCACCCAACCCCTCGAACACCCCGCGCGCAAATGCCATGCGCGGGCGCGCGTCCGATTTAAGAAACACCATCTGGCGCTTCTCGGCTTCGGCTCCGAAGAAGGCCGTGATCGAAACCCCCAGCGCATCCGACAATTTATAAAGCGTGCTGACCGATGGCGAAGTCTTACCGCGCTCGATCATGCTCAGGGCATTGGCCGAAAGCCCGCTGGCCGTGGCCAACCCGCGCATCGAAATATTACGCGCTTCGCGCAGTTCGCGCAGGCGCCCGCCCACATCCACCGAAATCGCATCCCGTTGAAAAGTCTCCATAAACAGCTCCTGTAATGCGGAGAAAGTATATCGTATTATACCCCAATCTTAATGTGACATTAAACGACAGAATTTATGACAGGCTCCACTTTAGTGAATTTCGACACAAGGGTATTATGTTCTCGTATATGCGTTTATCCGAATATAAGACAGGTGCATCATGATCTCTCCCACCCTCAGACAGGAAATCTCGCAACTCGAAGCTGACTTCTGCTCCGCTTTATCGGACCCCACACGCATCCTGTTGCTGTATGCCCTGAGCGAAGGTCCGCGTAACGTCACAGAACTGACCGCCGAACTCGGCGTCCCCCAGCCCACCACCTCGCGCCACCTCAAGGTCCTGCGCGACCGCGGGCTGGTCCAAACCACCCGTCAAGGCACCACCGTCACCTACAGTCTGGCCGACCCGCGCCTGGTCCAGGCGCTCGACCTGCTGCGCGCCGTCATGCGCGAGCGGATCGAATACCGCGCCAGCCTGGTGACCGAACTCGTTTAAGGAGTCTCCATGAAGAAGCCCTTCCCGTTCTGGATCCTCGGCCTGGTCGGCATCCTGCTGATCGTCCTCGTCCCGATCCTGTATTTTTCCCCGAGAGCCGACGCGTCGGCCAATGACCCGTGGAGCGGCGTGCCCGAACACCCCGTTCACGTGGACCACGCCGACATCGTCCAGGGCGACTTCAAAACGGGCCAGGACGTGACCCGCGCCTGCCTGTCCTGCCACCCCGATGCCGCCAGCGACCTGATGATGACCACCCACTGGACCTGGGAAAGCAAGGAATTCAACGTCCCGTGGCGCGACGCGGCCGTCACCATCGGCAAGATCAACCAGATCAACAATTTCTGCATCGGCACACAGGGCAACGAGAACAAGTGCATGTCCTGCCATGCAGGCTACGGCTGGGAGCAGGGACGCGAATCGGCGCTGGGCAATCCCGAGAATGTGGACTGCCTGGCCTGCCACGCCGACACGGGCGCCTACGGCAAGGGCACCTACGGCAACCCTGCTGAAGGCGTGGACCTTTTGGCGGCCGCCAAAAGCGTGCGTTCGCCCACGCGTGAAAACTGCGGCAAGTGCCACTTCGACGGCGGCGGCGGCAACGGCGTAAAACACGGCGACCTCGACGAAAGCCTGTATTTCCCCAGCGAGAACGAAGACGTTCACATGGGCAAACTGAACTTCCAATGCACCGACTGCCACGTCACCACCGAGCACCAGGTGCTGGGCCGTATGCTCGCGGATAACTACACCATCGACCCTGAGGAACAGGTCTCCTGCGAACAGTGCCATGCCAACCAGAAGCACGAGGACGAGCGCATCAACAGCCACCTCGCCTCCGTCGCCTGCCAGACCTGCCATATCCCCGCGCTGGCCGTCCAGGACCCGACCAAGGTCTATTGGGACTGGTCCCAGGCTGGGCAGACAGGCCGCGAAGACGACCACTTCACCTATCTGAAGATCAAGGGCGAGTTCGTGTACGATAAGAATTTTGCACCCGCCTATCTGTGGTTCAACGGCAACAACGAATATCGTTACATCCTGGGCGACAAGATCGACCCGAGCGCCCCGACCTACATCAACAAACCCGCGGGCAGCCTCAACGACCCCAAGGCCAAGATCTTCCCGTTCAAACTGCACATCGCCAAGCAGCCCTACGACACGGTCAACAACTACCTGCTGCAACCCGTCACATCGGGCAAGGACGGCTTCTGGACCAACTTCAACTGGGACCAGGCCTTCGAACTGGCCGCGCCCATCACGGGCCTCGATTACAGCGGGCAGTACGGCTTCGCCACCACCTACATGTACTGGCCCACCACGCACATGGTCCAGCCTGCCTCGCAGGCCCTGCAATGCGATGCCTGCCACGGCGAGAATGGCCGCATGGATTGGACCGCCCTGGGTTACCCTGGCGACCCGATCGAGTGGGGCGGGCGCGCCACCCCGAAGTAAACGGATGACACCATGAATAAACGTCAACTCTCCTTTGTCCTCCTGCTGAGCGGCCTGCTCGTCCTCGGGCTGGGATTCGGAATCCAATCTGCCTTTGCAAAACGCGGCGAGACTCCCGCGGCGCAGACCTCGCCCATCCACCCGACCTTTGCCCTGCTCGACGCGGACGGCGAACAGGTGCTCAAGAGCGGCGGTGACGTCTCCACCATGCAGACCTGTGGACAGTGCCACGATGCCGCCTACATCCAGCAGCACGCCTTCCATTCGGACCTGGGCCTGGGCGCCTACGCCCCCTCCGACCAGACCTGGGATGCCAGCAACGGCATCTTCGGTCAGTGGGACCCGCTTACCTATCGTTATCTCTCGCAAAAGGGCGACGAGCGCCTCGACCTCTCGACCGCCGAATGGCTGAAAGTCAACGCCAATCGTGTCATCGGGGGCGGACCCGCTGATACGTCCCGCGCGGGCCAGCCGCTGACCAGCCTCAAGGGCGATGCGAACAACCCTGAGGCCAGTATCCTCAACGCGGAGACGGGTCAACCCGAAGCGTGGGACTGGTCTGCATCGGGCACGATGGAGATGAACTGCTTCGTCTGCCACCTCCAGGACCCCAACAACACGCAGCGTGTGCAGGCCATCCAGGCAGGCGATTTCGGCAGCGCGGGCACGGCCACCCTGGTCGGCACGGGCATCGTCACCCACACCTCCAACGGATATTTCTGGAACGACGCCGCCTTCGATGAGAACGGCAACCTCAAGGAACGCTATGTCCTGATCCAGGACCCGAGCAACGCCAACTGCGCGGCCTGCCACGGCGAAGTCCACCCCGAGTCGCAGGAGCCGCTGACCCTCAACGCCTGCGACCTGAACTACCCGCAAACCGCCACCACGGGCCAGGTCATCGCCGCCCAGAAGATCAACGCCTCGGGCGTCAACCTGGCGGATAAACGGGACATCAACCGCTCGTGGGACATCCACGCCGAGCGCCAGCTGCAATGCACCGACTGCCACTTCGCGCTCAACAACCCCGCGCACGCGCTGGAGATCCAGGGCGAGAATCCCGACCATCTGGTCTACGACCCGCGCAAACTGGACCTGGGCGAGTACATCCAGCGCCCCGACCATAACTTCGCGCGCGGGCAAAGCGCCCAGTTCAACATCGCGCCCGAGATGAAGGGCACCATGCGCCGCTGCGAATCCTGCCACGACGCGAACCAGGCTCACGCCGACTGGCTGCCCTATGTGGACAAGCACATGGCCGCCGTGGCCTGCGAGTCCTGTCACATCTCGAAGATGTACGCGCCTGCCATCCAGTCCTACGACTGGACCGTGGTGACGGCGAACGGCCAACCCGCCAGCGAATGCCGCGGCGTGGAAGGCGACCCGAACTCGGTCAACTCGCTGGTGACGGGCTTCGAGCCTGCCCTGCTCAACCGCACGAACGTGGACGGCAAACAGTTGCTGGCCCCGTACAACCTCATCACCACCTACTTCTGGGCCTATGACGACCCGAACGGCCCGCGCCCCGTCCGCCTCGTGGACCTGGAAGCGGCCTACCTCGAAAATGGCGCGTACGCCGCCGATGTCCTCTCCGCCTTCGACGCGGACAACAGCGGCGCGCTGGACGCCTCGGAGCTCAAGATCGACTCGCAGTCCAAGCAGGACCTGATCGCGGGTCGCCTTGCGGCGCTCGGCTTGAAGAATCCGCGCATCGAAGGCCTGGTCCAGCCGTACAGCATCAACCACGGCGTGGCCCGCGGCGACGAGGCCGTCAACGACTGCAAGTCCTGTCACAACACGCCCGAGGAATCGCGCGTGGGCCAGGCCATCGAACTGGCGGCCTATGCCCCCAACGGCGTGACACCCCGCTTCGTGGACGGCACCAACGTCAACGCCAGCGGCCAGATCACGCTCAAGGATGGCGCGGTGTATTACCAGCCCAATCCATCCAACGACAAGATGTACGTCTTCGGTTCCAGCCGCGTGAACTGGATCGACTGGTTCGGCGCGCTGGCTTTCTTCGGCTCGCTGCTGGGTGTGCTCGGCCACGGAACGCTGCGCTACGTCAATTACATGCGCAGGCCCAAAGCCCAGGTCAAGACGAAGGCTGTGTACATGTACGACGCCTACCGCCGCTTCTGGCACTGGCTCCAGACCACGGCCATCGTGATGCTGCTCTTCACGGGCCTGGTCATCCACCGCCCCGACATCTTCGGCATCTTCTCCTTCCGCGGCGTGGTGACCATCCACAACGTGCTGGCCGCCATCCTGGTGATCAACGCCCTGCTCTCGGTCTTCTACCACCTGACCACGGGCCGCGTGCAGGAATACATCCCACGCCCCTACGGCTTCTTCGATGACGCCATCGTGCAGGCCAAGTACTACATCGGCGGCATCTTCAAGGGCGAAGCGCACCCCTTCGAGAAGACGCCCGACAGCCGCATGAACCCGATCCAGAAGTTCACCTACTTCGGCATCCTGATGGTGCTGCTGCCCTTGCAAATGTTGACAGGCGCGCTGATGTGGGGCGTCCAACGCTGGCCCGCCATCGCAGGCTGGTTCGGCGGCCTGCCCGTGCTGGCCCCCTTCCACTCGCTGGTGGCCTGGTTGTTTGCGGCCTTCATCGTGGTGCACGTGTACATGACCACCACAGGCGCCACCCCGCTCGAAGCCATGCGCGCCATGGTCACGGGCTGGGAGGAAGTGGAAGCCCACGGCCACGAAGAACCGAGCGCGTCTTAAGATATTCAAGGAAGACCCTAAAGGTTTCTGATGCAAGCGAAGCGTGCATTTTCAAACGGAAGTTCTCTGCAAGAGGGCATTCCAGGCAAACAAAAAACCTTTAGGGTCTGTCTTTCAGGTACTTTTCAATCGGCGTTTATGAAAGGAGACTTATCATGACAACCGCTACTCCTGCAAAACCCAGGGGACTCTTCCCGAAGACTCCGAAGCCGTACGTGCATCCCTACTTTGGCGGGATGGTACTGGGCATCGTGCTGTTCCTGGCCCTGCTGCTGACGGGCAACGGACTCGGCTCCTCGGGCGCCACCAGCCGCATCGACGCGGCCATCGTGGACGCGGTCAGCCCCTCGCACGTGGACAACAATCCCTACCTGCTCAAGATGGCGGGCGGCGACAAGAATCCGCTGGACGACTGGATCGTGCCCGTCTTCTTCGGCGCCCTGCTGGGCGGATTCTCCTCGGGCCTGTTCAATGGACGCCTGAAATTCGAGACCACCAAGGGCCCAAACATCTCCGTCCGCACCCGCTGGCTGATGGCCTTCCTGGGCGGCGTGGTCTTCCTGTACGGCGCCCGCCTGGCGCGCGGCTGCACCTCGGGCCAGGCGCTGACGGGCGGCACCACGCTCGCAGCGGGCTCGTGGCTGATCATGTTCTCCATCTTCGGCAGCGCCTACGCGCTGGCCTACTTCGTCCGCAAGTTGTGGAACTAGGAGGCTGACATGCAATTCCCTCTCGAAAGTTTCAACGCCGTCAGCGCCGCCAACCCGTGGACCTATGTGCTCTTCGGCCTGGTCGGGTTTGCGTTCGGGTTCACGCTCGAAATGTCGGGCTTCGGCAACAGCGCCAAGCTGGCCGCGCAGTTCTACTTCAAGGAACTGACCGTGCTCAAGGTCATGTTCACCGCCATCGTCACCGCCATGGTATTGCTTTTCGGGGCGGTCGCCCTGGGCGTGCTCGATTTCAGCCAGGTATGGGTCAACCCGACCTATATCTCCTCGGGTATTGTGGGCGGGCTGATCATGGGCGTGGGCTTCATCGTCGGCGGCTTCTGCCCCACCACCTCGCTGGCCTCGGCCTCCACGGGCAAGATCGACGGCATGATGTTCATGCTGGGCGGCTTCGTGGGCGCCTTCCTGTTCGGCGAGACCGAACAGTATTTCACCCAGTGGTACAACAACGCGGGCTATCTCGGCCGCCTGACGCTCGACCAGGTCTTCGGCTTGCCCGTGGGCGTGGTGGTGCTCCTGATCGTGCTGATGGCCCTGTTCATGTTCTGGGGCTCGGAGCAATT
Source organism: uncultured Anaerolineales bacterium (assembly GCA_938008865.1). Lineage (GTDB taxonomy): Bacteria > Chloroflexota > Anaerolineae > Anaerolineales > Villigracilaceae > JACPVF01. The sequence continues at coordinate 4,432 of CALLJA010000213.1, read as the reverse complement.
GGAGCGCATCATCGGCAAGAAGGACATGTCCCATGAGCCGAAACTGCGCCTGGTCGGCGCGGGTGCGCTGGTGGCCGTGGCCCTGGCCGTGGTCTTCATCGGCCAGCCCAGCCTCGACTCGCGCTACGCCAAAGTGACCTTCACCCGCACCATCAACGAGGAGCAGGTGGTCTACAGCGCCGACGAAATGCTGGCCAACCGCCTGGTGTTCGTCTCGCCCGCCGAGGCCTTCAAGGCGCAGTACAACCAGTCGATGAACCCGATCTACCTCGACGTGCGCCCCGAAGCGGACTACAACCTGTACCACATCGAGAACGCCGTCAACGTGCCGCTGGCCCACATCAGCGAGGTGATCCCCACCCTGCTAAGCGAACCCGCCGCCAACTCGGTCTTCATCCTGATCAGCAACGACGAGACCGCCGCGGTCGAGGCCTGGAAGGTCCTGGTGGCTTCGAGCGTGCCGAACGTGTACGTGCTCGAGGGCGGCGTGAACAACTGGATCGCGTTCTTCGGCGGGGACGACCCCGAAATGCAGCCCAACCCGACGGCGGGCGACGACCAGCTGAAGTACCTCTTCTCTTCGGCGCTCGGCTCACGGTATGAATCGTGCAGTCCCAGCCCGATCGAGTACGAAAAACTGACCTACGACGCGCGCATCGTCCTGCAGCTCAAACGCGACAAGAGCGGCGGCGGCTGCGGATAAATTTCCACTTCAAGAATCAGCGCGCCACTGACTCTTGTGAGGAGCAAAAAGAAAAGGCTTCGGGAAAACCGAAGCCTTTTCTCATTCCCCGATTGCCCAAAGCCGCAATTCGTTGTATGCTAAAAATGCCGATAAAAGTCCCATCCCTGGAGGAAGCATGAAAACAAGGTCCCTTCTGCGCGCGCTGCTCGGCTGGAGCGTCTGCGGGCTGGCGTTGTTATCCTGTGGTTTCTTTACACGCGTGATGCAGGAGAGCCCAACCCCCGTTCCACCGACCCCGCTGACCACGTTCACGTTCGTTCCCCTGCCCACATCCACCCGCATCACCCAGCCCACGCACACCGCCCAACCCGCGAACACCCCCACAGAAAAGACGCCCTCCTGCTATCGCTGGGACCAGATCACCAAGAGCATGGCGGGACGAGTGGTATGCGTATATGGCATTGCATATTCCCATCAGGGACAAAGCCGCATCGACTTTTCGCCCAAGCCCAACACTTTCTTCCTGATCGACACCGTGTATTACTACCCCGAGCTGGAATCAGGGACCTGCGTGGTGGCAGAGGAAATGGTACAGGTCTACGATGGGAAGATCCCGTACATGACCATCAACGGGGACCTATATAACTGCGAACCGTGGATGATGGAGTAAGGAAAATTCAGGAAATCACGAATTTGCGTCACTGCAAGGCGGTGAACTTCCGCCGAAGCAACCACATCGCAAAACAGCAAAAAATACCTGGAAATTGGGAGACTGCTTCGCCTCGCTTCGCTCCGCTCGCAACAACATTTGGAACCTGTGATTTGTCGGACCCGTCGCTTATGCAAGAGGTCTATTGTTGGAAGGTCTGCAAATACAACTCTTCCACCTTTGCGCGCGCCCAGGGAGTCCGTCTCAAAAACTTCAAACTGGACTTGACGCTCGGCTCATTGATGAAGCATTGGATGGGAATGCGCTTTCCGAGTTCCTTCCAGCCGTATTGTTCCGCAAGGCGGGTGACGACCATTTCCAGTGTGACGCCGTGCAAGGGGTTGTTGGGTTGAGTATCCATTGCGTTTATTATAAAAGCACCCCACGGATCCGTGGGGTGCCTGCTGTAAAACTAAACCGCTATCCGAGCAGGTTCCTCACATATTCGGATTTGTAAAACTTGGGCACCCAGTACTGGTCGGGCATCTGCACCCAGGTGATGGTGTACTCCTTGCCGTTGACGGCGGGAATGGTCTCGGTCACCGTCTGGGTGGTTTCGCTCTGGAAGAGGGTCCCCACGGGCAGGTTCGGTTTGGCGTCCGTTTCGAACATGCTGGGATTCTTGCGCGGCTTGACGGGCTTGACCACCTCGTAGTCCTTGCTGGGCAGGACGACGACCCCGCCCACCCACATGACCAGGTGGTCGCCCACCAGGCGCTCCTGGCCTGGCACGCCGTCTTCGATGGGCGAGTTGACGACCTTGTCGCCCACCCACATGGCCGTGCTGCCGCCGCCGTCCAGGTCGATGGCCTCCCAGGCGCCGAACTCAATCATGATGCGCGCGGCGTCGAACAGGTTGACGCCGATGTTTTTGGGGCCCTGCCGCCCGTCCACCACACACTCGATCAGTTTGCCGTCCTGGGTCACGCCCACCAGCGTACGCGGATGCACCTCGCGCCACGAGTTGGAGGTGTTCGGGCTGATCGCGCCCGACTTGACGATGTAGCGCTTGCCCGCCAGCGCGTTATATTTCCTGGCCTTGGAATTATAGGGATTGATCTGCGGCTGGTGGTTCTCGGTCAGGTTGATCCACGGCTCGTATTCGGCCACGTTGACGAAGACCTGTCCCTGCGAGGCGTGCAGCCCCACGGCGCTGTATCCGCGATAGGCCCCGCCGTTGATGACGATCTGCGCGCCCAACTCGCGCGCCACCGTGGAGACCTTCCTGTGCGCGAACTTGGTGACCAGGAAACTCTTGCCCGCGGGGTCGATGACGGCCACGAAACAATGCGAGTTGTAGCGATAGACCTTGTGCAGTTCGACGCCCTCGAACGGGGCGCTGTGCTCCTCGACGAAGGGGTTGGGGTCCACCGCCTCTTTTTCGTTGGCCCAGGCCTTGAGGTCGCCCAGCGTGCCGGGGAAGACGTTCACGTCGATGGGCTTGGCGCTGCCAGGCAGGATCAGGCGGTCGCCCGAGGCCTGCCACATCTTCCAGGCCCCGCCCGGGACTCGGTCGGCATTGGAGGGCCCGGGCAGGCCGTTGACCGTGGTCCGCACCTGGTCCCAGGTGCGTTTCTCGGCCTTGTTGGGGTACAGCGCAAAGGGGTACTGCGCCCACCAGTACGGCAGGTCGGTCGGCCAAACATCCAGCAGGTCGAGGTAGCCTTCGCCCGTGTAGAGCATGACGTTCCATTTGATCCTGGCCAGGTCGCAGAACTTCCCCAATTCCTCCCTGTACTTGCCAGGCGGATAGCCCGCCTTCTTGACCTCGACATCCACCATGACCGCGCCCGCCTCGTAGGGCATGTGCTTCACCAGCCACTCGTAGTTGGTCGGGCCGTCCACCCAGGGGTTGTAGACGAAGTAGGGGATGCGCACCAGCCCCACCTGGCCCGTCTCGACCCACTGGACCGTGAAGGTCTCGTCGAGGTGATGCCCGCCCTCGATATGATTCAAGCGGATGATCTGTCCCGCCACGTTGTTTGCGACCAGGGCGTTTTCGTCGATGGTCTCGGACTCGTACGTATCCACCAGCAGCAGGTAATTGTTCATGGCGCCTCCCGCGCAGTTGGGCCCGCCCGATTTGGATGGAAAAGGGCCGTCACCGCGCGGACCTGCCTGCGGTGAGACCGTCCGAGTTCAGTATACAACTTTCGTTTGGGGGGTTCAATCGGCGCGCATTGCGCAAAGCAGACCGTGGGCGATGGACCGTAGACCGCGGCTTTCCCACATCGTCCCCTTGTGGGATCGTCTACCGTCCTCCGCCGCAACTCTCCGCCAGGGGACTCTCAAACCACCCCTCGATGCTTCGACACGCCCTTCGGGCAGTCAGCACGACACCCGCGCCGCCATGCCCGCCCCCCTCCTGCCTCCCCCAAATACGACAATGAAGCACTTACAAAATGATTCAGAGTTTGAATCGTCGGATTTGTCCCACAGGGATGCTTCGCAAGGGGAGGTGCCCGCAAAGCGGGCGGAGGGGGTTTTAGGCATTGAATGCCTCATGCAATAAAGATTCAAACAACCCCTCGATGTCTCGACAGGCTCGACACAACGCCTGCCTCTCGCTCTCCGACATCCTCCCCTGCGGGGACTCGATGTCTCGATAAACTCGACACGACGCCCGCCTGTCCCCGATAGGAGGCAAACTCTTCTTGCAGGCTCAGCGGCGGGACAACACAAGACTCAATCTTTCTTGTTTTCATCTTCCATCGCGTGAAGTATGGCGAGTATAACGCCATCGATATTATTCGTCACTTCATTGTTCCAAAAGCGGATGACTTTGTAACCGAGCGAGTTCAGGGATTTGGTTCTTTCTTCGTCATATTCTTGCTGTTCCAAATGTTGACTTCCATCCAGTTCAACGATGAGTTTCTTTTCGATGCAGACGAAGTCGGGAATGTATTTACCAATGGCGTGTTGACGGCGAAAGTTAACTCCCAACTGGTCGTTGCGAAGGGCCGCCCAGAGTTTGCGCTCGGCGGGGGTAAGTTCTTTTCTTAGCGCGATGGCGCGGGTTCTGGTTTTGGGGTTGCTGC
>CALLJA010000212.1 GCA_938008865.1 uncultured Anaerolineales bacterium | reverse complement strand
ATAATATTCGAGCGAGTGCACGCCGAAGCCGTCACGTCCGCCCGTGACTTGCATCATCTGATGAAAGCCGTCGAGGTCATCCCAGGCGCGGACAGTGACGCCCTTCTTCTCGGCCAGGCGCACGTTGTAGCGCGTTTTCTGCTTCATACGAGCCAGGATGTCGTCTTCGCTGCCCGATATGTCGAGGGTGATGGTGCGGGGAGGTTGGATGTTATGAGGGCTGACCGTGGACCATGGACCGTGGACCGTGGCTTCGCCTTCCCAGGCATCGGGTTCGAGTTTACAGAAGATGGCATGATGCTTTTTACAAACCGTGTCGATCTCGCGCCAGATTCCACTTTCCACTTTCCACTCCCCACTATCCACTCTCGGAATGTAGCCTATCGTGAATCCCAGCGGCAATTTGCGAAACAAAACCTGCACACCCGCATCACCGCTGATAATGCGTGCAGGCGTCCAACCGAAGGCAGATTTGAGCTCGCCCCATTCGGCGGTTTGCAGCAGGTGGATGTCGGGGTGCGCGGCGACAAAGTCGCGCCATTGGGAGAAGGTTACTTCAGGCATGGGATATTTTTATAAGTGCGCTTCGACTGCGTTCGCCTGGGTCTCGATACGGTCGGAAGAGCGCCGACCTACTCGACCACCACGGCTCACTCTGCTCAGCGCGGAGATTACGTGAGCGAAGAGTCATCCAACACAGGCTGGGATTGGATTTCATGGATGGACGCGCCAGGCACCGACTCGCTCAGGATGCGGATCAACGCAGCGATGTCGGTTTGGCGGCTGGCGGCCTGAAGCGTGTCCACGGCCGATCGGAGGCGGGACCCGCCCAAAGGTTCGGAGGAGGCGAGGCGGAAGATGTCGGGGTGAGGCGTACGTTGCAGCGGCGTCCCCACATCCCACAATTCCTCGGTCAGCTTTTCGCCAGGGCGCGTGCCCGTGAAGACGATCTCGATGTCGCGGTTGGGTTCGAGGCCCGAGAGGCGGATGAGGTCCTCGGCCAGGTCCACGATGCGGATCGGTTCGCCCATATTGAGCACGAAAGTCTCGCCGCCCTGCCCCATTGACGCGGCCTGCAGCACGAGGTAAACGGCCTCGGGGATGGTCATGAAGAAGCGGCGCATGTCGGGGTGCGTCACTGTCAGCGGGCCGCCGCGCGCGATCTGCGATTTGAAAAGCGGGATGATCGAGCCGCGGCTGCCGAGCACATTGCCGAAGCGCACCACCGTGAACGGCAACCCCGACTGGCGCGCCGCATCCAGCACGAGCATCTCGGCCATGCGTTTGGTCGCCCCGTAGACGCTGGAGGGCTGGACGGCCTTGTCGGTGGAGATCAGCACGAAGCGCTGGATGTGATGCTCGGCGGCGATCTGGACCAGGTGGCTGGTCCCGATTACGTTGTTGGTCACCGCCTCGGTGGGATTCGCCTCCATCAGCGGGACATGTTTGTGGGCCGCCGCGTGGAAGACGACCTGCGGCTGGTGCGCGTCGAAGATCGAAGCGATGCGCTCACGGTCGCGGATGTCGGCGATGAGCGGGACCAGGCTCAGGTCGGGGTAGTCTTCGCGCAGTTCGAGCAGGATCTCGAAGATGCTGTTCTCGCCGTGCCCAAGCAGCATCAACTGGCTGGGGTTGCGGCGCGCGATCTGACGGCACAACTCGCGGCCGATCGATCCGCCCGCGCCCGTGACCAGCACGCGTTTGCCTTCCAATGCCTGACCGACTTGCTCGTCATTGACGCGCACGGGGTCGCGGCGCAGCAGGTCGGTGATGTCCACTTCGCGCAGGCGGCTGACATTGACCTTGCCGCCCAGCAGTTCATAAATGCCAGGCATAGTGCGCGACGGCACGCCCTTGAGGCGGCACACGTCGGTGACCAGGCGCACCACCCGCCCAGGCGCGGACGGAATGGCGATAATGACCTCATCCACCTGACGGTTGTCGAGGATGCTGGGCAGGTCGGAGATCTTGCCGATGACACGCACACCGTAGATTTCATGATGCTGTTTGGCAGGCGCATCGTCGAGGAAGCCAATGGGGGTCAGGTTGAGCAGCGAGGAGCGCTGCAACTCGCGCACCACCAGCGCACCCGCGTCACCTGCGCCAATAATGAGCGCGTGCTTCCCTTTGTTCCCAGCGCCGCCCGCCTGCTCCGAAAGCAGACGTAAAGCGAAGCGCGAGCCGCCGATCAGCACCAGCGAGAGCAGCCAGTCGATGCCGAGCGCGGAACGCGGCATGCCAGGGAAGAGAATGCCTGTTGTAATGAGGATCAGCATCACACCCGAGGTCAGCACCGAGGCGGTCGTGACGGCAAAGGTGATCAGGCGCAATTCGCCCGTGCTGGCGTAGATCCACAGGCGGCGATACAGGCCAAAGAAATAATACGTGGGGAGTTTGACCGCCAGCGCGACCGCACACATCATCAGCGCGGCAGGGAAATAATACGGTAGTTGACTCACGTCCAGGCGCAAGGCAAAACTGCCCAACACCGCGATCAGGATGAGGGCCACGTCGCCCACGAGGACGAATCGATTACGAACGTGAGGTCGGGATTTTTCGGAAAGCATGATTCAGTTCACCACGGAGACCACAGAGAAGAACAAAAAAGTCTCAGTGAGCTCCGTGGGCTCTGTGGTGAATTAATTCTGTTCTGCGCGCATCCACTCGACCGCTTCCTTGAGGCCCTGGTCGAGCGTGACCTCGGCGCGGAAGCCGATCAGGTCGGCGGCTTTTTGGGGCGAGCCGATGGAGCGGTAGATATCGCCAGAGCGGACGGGAGCGAACGTCGGGGCGGGCGCGGAGGGGAACAGGTCCTGGAGGACTTCCACCAGGTCGATGATGCGGGTTTCGATGCCCGTGCAGATATTGAAGATCTGCCCGGGCGCGGCGGGATGCTCGGAGGCAACCAGGTTGGCGCGCACCACGTCGCGCACGTTGATCAGGTCGCGGGTCTGGCCGCCGTCGCCGTAGATGGTCACACCTTTGCCGTCCAGCAGGCGGCGGATGAAGATCGGCACCGCGGCGGCGTACATCGAATCGGGGCGCTGGCGCGGGCCGTAGACGTTGAAGTAGCGCAGGGCCACCACGTCCAGGCCGAAGGAGGTGGTGTACAACTGACCGTAGATCTCGTCCACGCGTTTGGAGGCGGCGTAGGGCGAGAGCGGACGCAGCGGCGTTTCCTCGGTCAGCGGCATCTCGGTCGAGTCGCCATACACAGCGGCGCTGGTGGCAAAGACCGCGCGCTTCACGCCTGCGCGCCGGGCGGCGTCGAACAACATGGACGTGCCCGTCACGTTTACGTCGAAGCAGTTCTGCGGCTCACCCATCGACTGCGGCACCGAGACGAAGGCCGCTTCGTGGAAGATGATGTCCACGCCGCGCACAGCTTCATTGACCTTCGAGGCGTCGCGCAGGTCGCCTTCGATCAACTCGATCTGTTTTTCGAAGTCGGCGATGTTCTCGCGCTTGCCCGTCGAGAAGTTATCCAGAATTTTGACTTCCATTCCCTGCTCGAGCAGGGTGCGGACGATGTGCGAACCGATAAAGCCCGCGCCGCCAGTGACCAAGTATTTCATGTTATCTCCCAGTTCTCCGAATGACGGTACCGATCGTGCGTAAAATGATATTAACGTCCATTCCCAACGAACGATGCTTGATGTAATACAGGTCGTACTCGATCTTGACCACCGTGTCGTAGACGGTGGCCGCGTAGCCGTAATTGATCTGCGCCCAGCCCGTCAGCCCGGGCTTGACCAGCAGCCGCGCCCGATAAAACGGGATCTGCTTCTGGTACGAGTTGACCAACTCCGCGCGTTCGGCGCGCGGCCCGACCAGGCTCATGTCACCGCGCAGCACATTCCAAAATTGCGGCAATTCGTCGATGCGGGTGCGGCGCAGGAAATTGCCCACCCGCGTCACACGCGGATCATTCTCCGCCGCCACCTTGGCCTTGCCGTCCGCCTCGGCGTCGGTGCGCATCGAGCGGTACTTGTAGATCACGTACGGGATTCCGCCCTTGCCCAGGCGGGGCTGCGAATAGAAGATGGGGAATCCGCTGTCGAGGACGATGGCCAGCGCCGTGAATGGAAACGTGGCCGCCAGGATAAGCATCCCCGTCAGCCCGCCCACGAAATCCAGCAGGCGTTTGGCTAGTTCATAAAACCCGCTGACCCGCGCCTGGTCGATGAACGAGCGCAGCATCCAGTCTGATTCGAGGTGGTGGATCGGGATGCGGCCCGAAATCTCCTCGTAGAGCGTGGGCATGCGCATCACCTCCGCGCCGCGCTCCTGCGCGTCCAACACCACCTGGAAGGTCGCGCCGCGCATTCCGCCCGTGATGGCTACCACCACGTCCGAGACCTTGTAGTCTTCGATGACCTTGAGCAGTTGGTCACTGGAGGCGATGATGGGGAAACCCATCACCGAACGGCCGACCTTCTTGGGGTCGTCGTCGATGAAGCCGACCAGTCGAAACGGGGGCGGGATCAGGGTCCGATAGACTTCGGCCAGCGTCTGGCCCGCCTTGCCCGCGCCAACCACCAGCACGCGGCGCTGGAGTCCGCTTGAAGTGTACAGTCGGATGTAGACCGCGCGCCAGAACAGCGTCAACAACCATGCCAGCAACAGGAAGGCGCCCACGCCGATGCGCGGCAGCGAGTTCGGGTCCTGGCGAATGGTAAACAGCAGGGAATATCCCAACAGACCGATAAAGGCGGCTACGGTCACGCCGCGCCAGGTCTTGCGCCAGTTGGCCGAGCGATGCGGGTCGTATAACTCCACCATCAGGATCAGCCAGACGACGGGCAGCAGGTAGAACCAGTATGGCACATCGATCTGGATCAGTTTTTCAGCGCGCGCTTGCGAGATGCCGCTTTCGATGAGACGGTTAAGCGAGTACAAGTACCAGACATAGATGGCCCCAAACATGGCCCCCACGGATGCCAGAATATCGCCCAGCAGCAGGATGGCGCGCTGCTCTTGTGGACGCAATCGTATGGACGGGCGGACGGTATCAACCATTTTTCTTGACGAGGCTTGAAAGCAAACTCCATAAAAATCCACTGCCCCAGGCCAGGTGCATCGTGGCAATCGCCAGCGGCAATCCGATTGCCAGCAGTGGTTTGTGTCGTTTCTGAGCCGCGCGGAATCCTGCGAGCAGCATCACCGACAGGTAGAGAAGAATCTCAGCGCCCAGCAGCCACAGGAACGGATAAAGCCATAATCCCAGCAAAAGCAACCCCGCCAGGCTGAGTACAAAGGCGGGAGGCAGGGCCTGACGCCAGCGCAGCGTGGACGGGTAACGGCGCAGCATACGCAGTTTCCAGAACCCGTAGCGCCAGTATTGGCGCGCCAGCGCCCCAAAGGTGGAGCGCGAGAAATACACCGAACGAATGGCGGGATCCAACCAGACCGTCCCGCCCGATTGCCGCACGCGCGTGTTGAACTCGTAATCCTCGTTGCTCAACAGCGTTTCATCGTACTTGCCGATCCGCTCGATCAACTCACGGCGGAAGGCGCCGAAGGGGACCGTGTCCACAGGCCCCGCCGAGGGAGCCAGGCGATACATCGCGTCGCCCACGCCCAAGGGGTGGGCCGCTGCCGCCGCGATGGACTCCGCGGCCCAGGTCGAAGCTCCGGGGCGGATCTCCCACACGCCGCCGACGTTGTCGCCGCGGCCTTCCGTCAACGCCTGAACGCAGCGCGCCACATAGTCGGGATACGGCATCGAGTGCGCATCCAGGCGGACGATGATCTCGCCGCGCGCCGCCTCGATGGCGCGATTCACGCCCGAAGGGATGGTGCGGGCAGTGTTATCCACCACCTGCACAGGCAGGTCGGGGTGTTCGCGCTGGAAGGCGGCGATCACCTCGCGCGTACCATCCGTCGACAGGCCGTCCGAGATGACCACATCCATCTGTTCGAGCGGATAGGTCTGCGCCAGAACAGCGTCCAACAGGCCACGGATGGTGGCCTGTTCATTGTAACATGGGACAATGACGGTAATGGTCGGGGGCATGGCGCTCAAGGAGATTCTACAATATGCGGAGAAAAAACAACAGCCGCCAAATAGCTCCCGTCACAGGCCATTCTCACAAAATCGCCGCCGGGGACGGCGGCGGAGCATGGCCTCGAAGGTCTATTTCTTGCGGCGGATGACGGTGATGGCCGCCTCGGGCGAGAATGGCAGGGTCACCGTGAAAGTCGTGCCCCGCCCCACCTCGCTGCGAACGCCAATTCTACCACCATGCGCCTGCACGATCTCGTGCGCGATGGACAACCCCAGCCCCGCGCCATGTTTCTCGCCCCCCGGGCGTGACGGGTCAACCTGGTAGAAGCGGTCGAAGACCCGCTCCAGCGCATCGGGCGGGATGCCCCTGCCCGTATCCTCGACCTCGATGCGCATCTCGCCCTGCGAGGCCCCCGCGCGCAAAGTCACCTCTCCGCCGGGCGGCGTGAACTTGAGGGCGTTGTCCACCAGGTTGGTGAGGACTTGCGCCAGGCGGTCGCCATCGCCGACCAGGGTCGGCAGGTCGGGCGGAGTATCAACGCGCAGGGTCACGGACGCACGGTTGGCCTGCGGCGTGAATTTCTCCACGGTGACGTTGAGCAGGGCGCGCGTGTCCAGCGGGGCGCGCTGCATCACGGCGGTACCCGCCTCCAGCCGCGCCAGGTCGAGCAGGTCAAGCACCATGCGGTGCATGCGTCCCGACTCAGCGTAGATGACCTCAGCCGCCTGCTGGTGCGCTTCGGGCGTATCCGCCGTCCCGTCGAGGATGGCCTGCGCGAATCCCTGGATGGACGTAAGCGGCGTCTTCAACTCGTGCGAGACGTTGGCGACAAAATCCCGCTGGGAGCGCTGACTCGACTGGACGCGGTTCATCATCCCGTTGAAAGCCCGCGTCAATTCCTGGACCTCGTGCGGGCCGCGCGGTTCGACAGGCTTCACCCCGTCCGACGGGAAATCCCGCGCCGCCACAATGACCTCCTGCAACGGGTCGGCCACTCCGCGCGCAATGACAAAGGCCAACACCAGCGACAACAGCAATGAGATCGCCCCTCCGCCCAGGATGGGCAGCAGCAACTCGTCGGTAAAAATGTTCAAAATCGACAGGCGCGGGCGCGGCGCAGCCACCACCAGCATATCGCCGTTGGGCAGGGGCTTGAGCGTGTACAGCCAGAATTTCCCCTTCGCATCGCGCACCGCCTCGGTATCGCGCAGCAAAAGCGTCTTGCGCGGATAAGGCAGCGCGACCTCTGCGGGCGCCGAGTCGTACCGTACAGACTCGTCCCTGCCAAAGACCAGGATGCGCACGTCGAAGTTCTCGGCCGCGCGCTCGAGGGCGGTCGTGTTCTTGAGGTTGAGCACCTCCGCAGGCCGCGCCAGCAACAGGGCCTCCGCCGACCTGAGGCGCTCCAGCGTCTGGCGGTAGATGCCCGGGTTGCGGATCAGGTACAACAACAAGACCACTGCCACCACGGACAGCGCCGCAGCGATGATCAGGGCATAACTCAGCCAGAGGCGGGAACGAAGAGAAGAGAACATGAAACCTTTCAATAAGGTGACAGTCACCTTAAGGGTGACTGTCACCTGTAACCAGCTTATATCCCACGCCCGTGACGGTCTCGATGCGGGCAGTGGAACCTTCCAGTTTTTTGCGCAGGTGTGCGATGTGTACGTCCACGGTGCGGGTCTGGCCGTAGAAGTCGAAGCCCCAGGCCTGTTGCAGCAATTGCTCGCGGCTGAGCACCAGTCCGCGATGCTCGGCCAGGGTCAGCAGCAGGTCGAATTCCTGGGTGCGCAGGTCGAGCAGTTTCTCGCCCGCGTGGACCTCGCGGCTGGCGGGGTCCACCGTCAGGTCGCCAAGATGCAGGACCTTGCCCTTCGGCGCAGGCTTGCCCTCGCTGCGGCGCAAGATCGCCTTGACACGCGCCACCAGTTCGCGCGGATTGAACGGCTTGGTCAGGTAATCATCCGCGCCGAGTTCGAGACCGATGATCTTGTCGATGTCGTCGTCACGGGCGGTCAGCATGATGATCGCCACGGGATTGTTCTCGGCCCGCAGGCGTCGGCAGACCTCGAAGCCGTCCAGTTTGGGCAGCATCACGTCCAACACGG
>CALLJA010000211.1 GCA_938008865.1 uncultured Anaerolineales bacterium | reverse complement strand
AGGGTGTTGTCGATGGCGGCGGCGATCATCCCGCCCTGCACGGTGCGGTACGGATTGAAGTCCTTTTCCAGTACGGGGAAGCGCACAGTCAAGGAAGCCGTTTCGGGGTCGAAAGTCACCACCTCGGCCTGCATCGAAACGAATACGGGCGGCGGGAGAAGAAAGTCGCCGGATCGATCTCCCAATCGGTCCTGGATATATGGCTGGATCGGTTCCAGCCCATTTCTATTCTGCATCGAGGATTCTTCCCTTGTGAGTATACACATTGAAGCGGTGACTGCGGGCATAACCGATCAATGTGATGCCGTAGCGCTCGGCCATCTCGATCGACAACGACGAGGGCGAGGTGCGCGAGATGAGGATCGGCGCCCCGAGGCGCGCTGCCTTTTGCAACATCTCCGAGCTGATGCGCCCCGTGGTGAGCAGGATGCGCGTGGCGGGCCAGGTGGCTTGCATCAGGCACAGGCCCGCGATTTTGTCGAGCGTGTTGTGGCGGCCGATGTCTTCGGCAGATTGGATGGCTCGCTCGCCGTCGCTGAGGATGGAAGTGTGGACTCCGCCCGTCTCGCGGTAAAGCACCTGCGCCTCGAGCAGCAATCCCAGCATGTGCTGGATCGTCCCCGTCCCGACCCTGGGCTGGCCGCCGTCGAACCAGACGTTTTCCCGCGCGAGGGCGTCCACTGCGGTGACGCCGCCCGTGCAGCCCGTGGTACGCCGCCAGGCGGTCGGCTGGGCGGCGGCGTGATTCAGCCAAACGTCCACGTTGTCGCCGTGTTCGCACACGCGCGCTTCGATCACCTCGTCCATGCTCTCGATGACGCCCTCGTTGTAGAGGAAGCCCACCGCCATCGCCTCCAGGTCCACGGGCGTGCACATGAAGGTCAGCCAGACCTCCCCGTTGACCGTCAGCGAGACAGGCGTTTCGACGATGGTATGCTCGTCGAAGGCGGTCCACTTCTTGAACTCGAACTGGTCATAATGGATCGGTCTTTGAGGGGCGATCATGGCTGACTCCTATACCGCTAAGAAAAGAGGTGACTATAAAGCTGCGTCCCAATCGTTGGGCAGGGTGGGCGGCGACCAGCCCGGGGCGGGGCGCCAATCGCGCCAGGCGCCATCCAGCGGGTAGGCTCGGTTCGAGTAGCGCACCGAGACCTCGGTGCGGGCCCGCTCGACGGCTGAGACCCACTCGGGGCGAATCCCGCCCGCGCGGATGGCGTTCTGGTACTCGTCCACATCCTTCCACGTCCAGACGTAATCGGGGTCGATGATGATGTCCAGGTCGAGGTCGAGGGTGTCAAACCCCAGGCGGGTGCGGCGGAAGGGCAGTTGGAAGTTGACGTAGTAGCACTCGAAGCGGTCCGAGGCATCCTCCCAGATGTACATAAAGGAGTAATACTTTTCGGGCTGGAGCAGGATCAGGAATCGGTTGGTGTGCCAGGGAGCCTTCGTTAGGTTGAGCGAATCGGTCAGCGTCTCCTGCCAGCGGTTCCACTCGGGACTGTGGGCGTGGCCGAGATATCCGCTTGGCACCATGCACTCCGCGCCAGGCCAGATGAGCAGGGCGGTTTCTTCGGGCGTGTCCTTCACCACCCGCGCCGACTGCACGTACACGGGTCGGCCCTCGTACATGCCGCGCAAGACGACCGAAGCGCCTTCATTCCATAGATTCATGTTCTTCCTTTTTGATCGGACCCTTGTTCTTTTCCGAATTGCGATGCGCCTTGTAGAACGCCTCAGGATCGGCCAGGAACGCACCCAGGCAGGACTCGGTGCAGAAGTAGATCGTGCGCCCGCGATAGGTCGCGCGCGGGAAATAGCTCGAGTCGGTGTCGCGGAAGATGCGTCCGCACAGGGTGACGAACTGGGGCCTGGAGGGGGTCACGGCTTGAGTTCGGCGATCAGCACCTCGAAGGCGCCGACCGTCAGGCTGGTCAGCGTTTCGTCGGCTTTGCTGCGCCCCGATGAGGAGAACAGCACGCGCGCCGCCTTGAAGCCAGGCAGCTTGAGCTTCAACTCCTGGCGCTGGTCGGAGTAGTTCAACACCACCAGCACGGTCTGCTCGCCAGTGATTCGCAAAAAGGCAAAATACTCCTTCGAGCGGACCGCCAGCGGCGTATATTCGCCTTCGAGCAGGGCGGGCGTGGACTTGCGCACACGGATCAGACGCTTATAGTAATTGAGCAGCGAGGCGGGGTTGTCCTGCTGGTCCTTGACGTTGATGCCCTCGGCATAGTTCGGGTTGACAGGCAGCCAGGTCTCGACGTGCAGGGGCGAGAATCCGCCGTTGGGCCCCGATGACCACTGCATGGGCGTGCGGTTCTTGTCGCGGGTCATCTCCCCAGCGCGGACGGCGGCCTCAGCGGCTTCGACATTCAATTCATTGACGGACTGGTCGTAATACCAGGTGGCCATCGTGTCGCGCAGTTTGGTCGGGTCGGTGATGACCAGGTCGGTCATGCCGATCTCTTCGCCGTTGTAGAGGAAGGGCGTGCCGCGCAGGGTCATTACCAGGGCGGCGTTCAGACGGGCCAGTTCCGCGTCGTGGATTTTATCGCCGAAGCGGGTGTGGATGCGCGAGCAGTCGTGATTGCCGAGCGTGTTGCACGGCCAGCCGCGCATGGGCAGCGCATCCAACTGGCCTAGGCGGTCCTTCTGATTCTTGCGGACGTGCGGCGGATTGATGTGCTCCGTGCGCATGAGCGGGAAGTTGAAGACCAGGTGCAGTTCATCGTTCCCATTGCCCATGTAGGCGATGTTGTCGTCCTCGCCGACCAACATGCGGTCACCGTCGTACTCGTCGAGCACGGCGCGCAGTTCCTTCATCAGGTCGTGCAGGCCAGGGCCGCCCCATTGGTTCTTGAACATCTCATGCCAGTACTGGTCCTTGAGCTTGTGCTCGGCGGGTGTCTTGGCGGTTTCCGAGAAGCGGCGCAACTCGGCCAGCGTCATCGGCACGGTGTGCGGAGTCAGGTTCGGGTCCTCGTAGATGGTGCCGAGGGCGTCGAGGCGGAAGCCGTCCACGCCCATGTCCAGCCAGAAGCGGGCGACATCCCACATGGCCTGCTTGACGGCGGGGTTGCGCCAGTTCAGGTCGGGCTGCTGGCGCATGAAGTAGTGATAGTAATACTGCCCGCGCTCGGGAGCGTAGGTCCAGGCCGAGCCGTCGAAGCAGGACTGCCAGTTGTTGGGCGGCGTGTCGACCCACACATACCAGTCAGCTTTGGGGTTGTCGCGGCTGGACTTGGATTCGAGGAACCAGGGATGCTCGTCCGAGGTGTGGTTCAGCACCAGGTCGAGAATCAGACGCATCCCGCGCTTGTGGGTCTCTTCGAGGAAAGTCTTGAAGTCATCCAGCGTGCCATACTCGGGCGCGACGCTGCAGTAGTCCGAGATGTCGTAGCCCCAATCCCAATTGGGAGAGGGGAAGTGCGGCGAGAGCCAGATGGCGTCCACGCCCAGGTCGTGGAGGGTATCGAGCTTTTCGGTCATGCCTTTGAAGTCGCCGATGCCGTCGCCATTGCCGTCGGCAAAGGAGCGCGGATAGATCTGATAGAAGAGGGCGGTTTGCCACCACTTGGGGGTTGTCATGGTTGGGAAGTTCCTTGAATGAGAATGGGTTTTGAACTGGAGAATTAGGCCGGGGCCAGCCTGCCCACGATCTGGATGCAGTCATGCTTGAAGACTTCGTCCTTGTGCGGGGCCTCGGGAAGTTCGTCGGTCAGGTCCTGGCCTGCGAAATGCAGATTTTCGTGCAGGCCCGTGCGCCACTTCGGGCAATCGGTCACATCGTAGACGATGCCGTCGCGCGCGATCCACATACGCGAGCCGCGCTCGCCCGTGTTGCGGCGCAGTTCCATTTGGGTGATGATACGGTCGGGGATTTGCATGAGGTGGATTATA
>CALLJA010000210.1 GCA_938008865.1 uncultured Anaerolineales bacterium | reverse complement strand
CGCGCGGAGAGTTTACATTGGTGGTCGAAGGCCAGCAGACGGTGGACGGCGGACGGTGGACCGAGGAGCAGCTGCTGTCCGCGATTCAGGCGGAACTGCAAAGTGGAAAGTCCGCGTCGCAACTGGCAGGTGAACTGGCCGACCAGTCGGGCTGGAAGAAGAAGGAAGTCTACAACCTGATCCTCAAAGTGTCATCCTGAGCAAAGCGAAGGATCTCGGGAATCTTCTTCAAGGACAATCGCATGGAAACCCCAATCGTCTCGCCCGGACCTCAAGTCATGCCTCCCCTGCCCGTTCCCCAATCTTTCTTCTGGCGAATCGCCCAGGGCCTCGTGGTCACACTCCTGAGCCTGTTCGCCTTCATCGCCGTGTCCATCCTCAAACCCGAATGGCAGGACGGGCGGTTTTCCTCCTACATCGCATTACTGCTTTCCCCCGAAGCCTCGTGGATCTTTGCGCCGTTGATCATTTTTTCTGCCTTATCCATGCTCACGCTTTTGCTAGATAACACATCAAAGCAGGCTCAGGCTTTCTGGGTAAGACTGGGCGTTTACACAGGCACATTACTGGCTTTGCAATTCACCATACTGGCCCTGATCGCAGTCGGCGGAGGGACCATCATTGTCGTGGGGCTTTGGCTGGGAACGTTAATCGCCTGGTATGCCTTGCGCTGGGCTTCCCAAAAGATCGGCAAGAAATGGACTATGTTGATCGTCCTGGGACTGGCGTTTTTTCTTTATGCGGGGTACATCCTGTTTGAAGTTATCAATTTAGGTTCCTTTTCACCTTATATGCTGAGTAATCCATTTTTCTTCCTGATTGGATTCCTCGTGGGCTCTGCTCCGTTCTGGACCCTGCTCATCATGTCCACCACCAGCTATCGCCTGCTCAAACACTACGAGACGCGCTTCACCCTCCCGCGTGGACTCGGCGTCCTGGCCTGGCTGGGCGGATTCTCCGCCTCGTGGAGTCTGGCCATCCTGCGCACGCTGCAATTGTATTCCGAGTTGCCCACCCAGCCGCCTGACTGCTACATCGCCACTGCCGCCGCGAACGGACATCCGCGTTTCGTCGGCTCGCAGGAGGTGACCCTCGCCAGTGGCGCACGCATGCGGGTCAACACGCAATTGCAGCGACTGAAGTGCGCGGAACTGGCGTTGAAAGCCGTTGCCCCGCACCTGCATGGACTACTCCGCGCCGTCTACGACACGCTTGGCCGTCCCCTGGCCCGCCGCATGACGCATCCCGTAGTAGCGGATGCCGCCTATCTGCTGCTCAAACCCTTCGAGTGGATTTCGATTTTTGTCTTGCGCCGGATCGTGCCAGAGATTAACATCCACGCGCAGAAGTTGTATCGCTCATAACGTTTTAGCCAACAGGAGCTCTCATGCCCGAAGAAAAGCCCGAAGTCAAGAAGGAAGACAAGCCCACCCCCGCGGACAACCTCGTCCAGACTCAGCACAGCGTCACCATCGGCGGACGGGAGGTCAAGTACACCGTCACCGCGGGAACGATGGTCGTCAAGGAAGAGACGACCGACCGCGAGAAGGAAGCCGACGGCGAGAAGCCCAAGGCGCAGGTCTTCTTCGTCGCCTACACCCGGGACGATGTGGAGGACAAATCCAAACGGCCGATCACCTTCTCGTTCAACGGCGGCCCAGGCTCCTCGTCCGTGTGGCTGCACCTCGGCACTCTGGGACCGCGCCGCGTGGTGCTCGAATTCGACGGGAATCTGCCCAAGCCGCCCTTCCAACTGGTCGATAACGAGTTCTCGATCCTCGACCAGACCGACCTGGTCTTCATCGACCCCGTCAGCACGGGCTACTCGCGCCCCGTCGAGGGACAGAAGCCCAAGGAGTGGCACGGCTTCAAGAAGGACATCGAGTCGGTCGGCGACTTCATCCGCCTGTACACCACGCGCTACGGGCGCTGGCTCTCGCCCAAATTCCTGGCGGGCGAAAGTTACGGCACCACCCGCGCGGCGGGCCTCTCGGGTTACCTGCAAGAGCGTCACGGCATGTACCTCAACGGCCTGATGCTCATCTCAGCCGTCCTCGATTTCACCACCATCGACTTCTACGTCAACAACGACCTGCCCTACGTCCTGTTCCTGCCCGCCTACGCGGCCACAGCCTGGTATCACGGCGCACTGCGCGTCCGCAAGCCGCTGCAAAAACTGCTGGCCGAGGTGGAGAAGTTCGCGCAGGATGAATACGCCGCCGCCCTGCTCAAGGGCGACAGCCTGTCGAAACGGGAGCGGACCGCAGTCGTCGAAAAGCTGGCGCGTTATACGGGCCTCTCGGCCGATTTCATCGAGCGCTCGAACCTGCGCATCAACGATCAGCATTTCTTCAAGGAATTGCTGCGCTCTCGCGGACAGACCGTCGGCCGCCTCGACAGCCGCTTCACAGGCCTCGACCGACTGGGCGTCACCCAACAGCCCGAATACGATCCGCTGCTGACCAACGTGCTCGGCCCATACACCGCCGCCTTCTACGATTACATCCGCAGCGAGTTGAAGTTCGAGACCGACCTGCCCTACGAGATCCTGAGCGGTTTCGTTCACCCGTGGAGCTACGCCGAGTTCGAGAATCACTTCGTCCACGTGGGCGAGACCCTGCGCTCGGCCATGACCTATAACCCGCATCTCAAGGTCTTCGTGGCCAACGGCTACTACGACCTGGGTACGCCTTACTTCGCCACCGAATACACCTTCAATCACCTCGGCCTGCATGAGTCACTGCGCGGCAACGTCAGCATGGAATACTACGAGGCGGGCCACATGATGTACATCCACCTGCCCTCGCTCGAAGCGCTCAAGCGCGACCTGGCCGATTTCATTCAGAACTCGAAATGAACCTCGACGACCTGACCGACCTCCAAGCCCTCGACTCACAGGGCATGTTGGCGCACATCGAGTCCTTGCCCGATCAACTTACCGCGGCCTACGCGCTGGGGATGAATCTGCCCCTGCCCGAGTGGACGGGACTCCGCCATTTGTTGATTGCGGGGATGGGAACTTCCGCCCTGGGCGGCGACCTGCTTTCGGCGTATCTCCAACCGTCCGCGCCCGTGCCTATCACCGTTCATCAGGACTATGGCCTGCCCCTTTGGGCGCGCGGCGCGGACACGCTGGTCGTGGTCTCGTCCCATTCGGGGAACACGGAAGAGACACTCGACGCCTTCGAGGCCGCGCGCGTCCACGGCTGCCGTGTCCTGGTCCTCACCACGGGCGGAGAGTTGGCCCGCCGCGCCGCCGCGCACGATCTTCCGCTGTGGACCTTTCCGCATGAGGGGCCTGCGGGCGCGGCGCTCGGCTATTCGTTCGGGCTGCTGCTGGCGCTGAGCGAACGCCTCGGGCTGGTCCCTCCCCAGGCGGAATCCGTTGCGGGCGCGGTCGAGGCGATGAAGCAATCACAAGAGCATCTCCGCGTCGATGTGCCCGTGGTCAACAATCCCGCCAAACGCGAGGCGGGGCAACTGATGGGCCGTTGGGTGACCGTGATGGGCGCGGGGCTGATGGCGCCCGTCGCAACGCGCATCAAGATGCAGATCAACCTGCTGGCGCGCGCCGCCGCCAACGTGGAAATCCTGCCCGAAGCGAATCACGATGCCCTCGCAGGCCTGGCCCTGCCCACGGACGTGCTTATGCCGCATACGATGACGCTCTTCCTGCGCGCCTCATCCCTGCACCCGCGGAACCTCGTCCGCACCGAGATGACCAAGATGGGCCTGATGATGGAAGGCTTGAACACCGACTTCCTCGATGCGCGCGGCGGCACACCCCTCTCGCAGATGTGGACGGCGATCCTGTTCGGCGACTACCTGGCCTATTACCTGGCCCTGGCCTATGGCGTGGATCCCTCCTCGGGTGGCGTGATCGAAGACTTCAAGAGAATGTTGCCCCCACGCTAAAGGAACAACAAAAAAGAGCCTCATCAAATGATGAGGCTCTTTTCGTTTTCTTTTTATTTGATCTCGATCCGATACCCAGCCAGTTCGCGGGTGAAACGCGTAGTACCCGAAACCACCAGGATGGCGCGTTCGCCGCTCTTCAGCGACAGCGGAATCTCAGCAGCCTGGTCGGCGGACAACTCGATGCTCTGCACCGTGGTACCGTCGCTGCCTTCGATGATCAGCGACAGGCGGAAGGTCTGCGGCAGGACGTTCTGCACGCGGGCGAAGCCTTCGCTCACCCAACCACCGTCATCGGACTCGAAGTCGGTCGAGTAGCCAATGGCATCCACGCGGATGTCGTCGAGCAGCAATCCCTCGCCGTTGACGGCTCCGTCGGTGACATACTCGAAGCGGAGCTGCACCTTCCTGCCCGCGTAGGCCGAGAGGTCCACGCTCTCTTCCCTCCAGCCGTTCGAGACGCCATTGTAGCCCCATCCGTAGGAATTGCCCGAGGGGTCTTCGCCCGTGCCCGAAGGCGTGGTGATGATGGACCAGGTCTGGCCGCCGTCCTCGGAGACTTCGAGATAAGCATAGTCATAATCCTTCTCGATGTCGTACCAAGCATTGAAGGTCAGGACAATCGGGCCCGTCACGCCGCTGAAATCGAACTCGCGCGTCAGGGTCATGTCCGAGGTGTCACCTTTGTTCGACCAGAAGGCAAAGGAGCCTGAGTTCGGGTCGACGGGCAACAGGCGCGTCACCGTGGAGCCATTGAAGGTCAGGGTAAAATCGCCCTCGCAGGCGACGGCGATATAGTCCACGCCGTATTGATGTACCGAGTAATCCTGCGCGGCTTGCGGGCAGGAGTCGACCTCGTCGGTGGGGTTGGCGCGGGCGGCCTCGGGGTAGTTATTGTACACATAACGTCCGTCGCCCACGCTGCCATCCAGCAGGAAGTTGGTCACGGCCCAGTCGCCGAACACATCGTCGGCGCTGATGGGCTGACCCGTCTGCGGGTCGGTGGCGTCCATGTCGCGCAGGGCGTTGTCGATGCTGTCGAAGCCATCGGCGGGGTCCTTGACCACAGCCTTGGTCGCCTCCTCGCCGAAGCGGTCGAGGAAGTAGGTCAGGTACAGGAAGCCCGCGCCATAATGCGGCCTGGTCGCGTTCGAGTCGTTAGGCCAGTCATTCAATTGCAAGTCAGGATTACCGATATACCACTGATCGAAATCACCCGGATCGTATCCATTCAGGAAAGCCGCTACTTCGGAAAAGCCCTCATTCATCCAAGAGTTCTCATTGCGGTCCTGATACCAGTGGATCATGTGCTGGAATTCGTGCGCCAGCACGCCGTAAGTGAACTCTTCGCCCAGGTCGGTATTGTCGGCCTTGAAGACGAACATCTCGTGCGCATCGGAGTACTCGTGCGCCAGCGGCTTGACCGACGCCGCTGAGGAGCAATACACCGC
>CALLJA010000209.1 GCA_938008865.1 uncultured Anaerolineales bacterium | reverse complement strand
AATCCCGCCCTCCCCGCCACAGCGAAGACACGTCCGCAAGGGCGTGTTTTTGTTTTCGGCTACACTATGAAAGGTGGAGAGGCGGGTGGAACAAAGGTAAAATTAGAGTATGAGAACATTTTTGCGGGAAAACAAAGGTCGGTTGTTCCTTCTACTCGTCTTGATCTTGTGTCTGGTCAGCCTGCGGATCGTCAATATTTATCAAATCTGGTATTACCTCACGCCGTGGGAGAACCTGGGCACGCCGCCTGTGGAAGCACAGAAAATTGTGCAAGTTAACCTGCCTGTCGAAGACGGTGTCCCCCAGGCGGGAGTTTACATCAAGGCGGCACCCCGTGAATTTTACGGATGTTGCAACTTGACGGAGACTGAAGGCTGGGCGCCTGCTGACAAACCTTATTACAAATTCTATGGCTCGGTTAGCGCAGATACAGTCGCCTGCACGGAAAGGATCAAGTTTGAGTGGGGCATTCCGTCCAACATTCGAAATGCGAAAGATAGCAAAGACATAGGAAGTTGCTATCCTCACGAATACGCAGTGTATCAACTCAAACAGGATCGAGGTGTTTGGGGTAAAAATATCAGTGAGGAAGAGCCAAGGCAGTTTAAGACAATTGCCTTTGAAGTCGTATTTTTTATCTTGCTTCTTTATATTGTATTTCTGGCCATCATCTTGCTGTGGGAGAAAAAACGTATCAAGGAAAATAACAACCAGTTTGAAACAAAACCGGCGCCGACGAACAACACTTGGCTGTTCCTGATCGGCTTGATTATCATTGCAATTAGTGCGCTTGCATTTCGTTACTATACAGATGTAAATGAAACAATCAAGAGAGAGTTCACGGGAGAGTATCTTTATTCGGACGGATTTTGGTCTTTGAGGATTGGCCTTCACGCGGATCAAACTTTCCACATGAGGCTCGTCCGCGATTTTGGCGGGCCATATGAGGACGACGGTTATTACATTATTGAAGAAGGAAGCATAAAGTTAATTGGTTCTCCAGGTAATGATTATGTCAATAAATTTGATTTAATTCCCATAAAATGGGGCCAGCGAAAATATTTACTCCCAACATTCTTCATCAATAGTTTTTGTAAATCAACGGGACACAGTGAACCAAGAAAAATCGCACAAGGCCTGGCCTATTTACATGTCGATGACTGGAAACTCCCCGCCGAAGGCGAACCCAGATTTATGGACGGCAGAAAAGCCTGCCCGTAACTTTTCCCTTCGCGTCCTTCGCTTCTTCGCGGTAAACAAAACCGTGGTTTATAATTCCTCCCAATGGACGCAAAAACCATCTCCGTGCTTGAATATCCCAAAATCCTGGCCCGCCTGGCGGGTTTCTGTGATTTCTCCGCTTCGATGGAACTGGCGCGCGCGCTGGAACCGACCACATCCTTCGACCTGGCGGTCGCCCGCCTGAGCGAGACCAGCGAGGCGCGCAGGCTGCTCTCGATCCAGGACCTGGGCATCGGCGGCGCGCACGACATCCGCCCTGCCGCCGACCTGGCCGCCCGCGGCGGCGTGCTCGACCCGCAGCAATTGCTCGACGTCAAGGCCACGCTCATCTCCTGCCGCGAGTTGAAGAAGGCGCTCGAACGCAAAACGGACCTCTATCCGCGCCTGGCGGAGATCGCGCTCGGCCTGCCCGATTCGTTCGGCATCGTCGACGCCATCTCACGCATCCTCTCGGAGCGCGGCGAGGTGCTGGATTCCGCTTCCGAAAAGCTGGCCCGCCTGCGGCGCGAAGTGAAAATCGCGCGCGACCGGCTGATGTCGCGCCTGCAACGTTACCTGAGCGAGTCCGCGTCCAAGCTGCAGGAACAGATCATCACCCAGCGCGATGGGCGCTACGTCATCCCCCTGCGCGCGGAGTTCAAGGGCCAGATCAAGGCCGTCATCCACGACCAATCGTCCAGCGGGGCCACGCTCTTCGTCGAGCCGCTGCCCGTGGTGGAACTGAACAACGCCGTCCGCGAACTGGAATTGCAGGAACGCGACGAGGAACGCCGCATCCTGGCCGAGGTCTCGGCGCTGGTCGGCGCGCACCG
>CALLJA010000208.1 GCA_938008865.1 uncultured Anaerolineales bacterium | reverse complement strand
ACGTCCACCCGCATGACCACGTCCTTGCCGCTGGCCAGGGCCTCGCGCACCTGCGACTTGGGGATGCCCTTGTAATCGCCATACACGATGGCGTACTCGATCAACTCGTTCTGCTCGATCATACGCGCAAATTCCTCCTTCGAGACGAAGAAGTAATCCTTGCCGTCTATCTCGTTTGCGCGGCGGGGCCGCGTGGTGGCCGTGACGACAAAGTGGAATGGCAGCCCGCGCTCCTTCATGAGCTGTACGACCGTGTCCTTGCCCGCGCCCGAAGGGCCCGAGATGACGATGAGCAGGGGAGTGGGATGGAAGATGTCGAAGTCGGGATCGGAAGTCATACGGATATTGTACCAAATGGACTCTCCCTCTTCCGCCCCGCGGCTGGATTCCATTAAAATAGGGATATGCCCACCTACGATTACGTCTGCCTCGCCTGCCGCCAACGCTTCGACGTGTTTCTGGCCTACAGCGAATACGGCGTCAAAAAAGTGGCCTGCCCCCTGTGCGGCAGCGCCGATGTGAAGCGCCGCCTCAACCGCGTGCGCGTCCTCAAGTCGGACGAGAGCCGCATGGAGAGCATGGCCGACGACTTCGCCGGGTTGGATGGCCTGGAAGACGACCCCCGGGCGCTCGGTTCGATGATGCGCAAGATGGGTCAACAAATGGGCGCAGACCTGCCCTCTGAGTTCAACGACGTGGTGGACCGCCTCGAGTCAGGGCAAAGTCCCGAGGAGATCGAGTCTGCGCTGCCCGACCTGGGCGCGGGCGATGATGAATGAAAAGAGACCGCCTCGAACGAGGTGGTCTCCTGTTTTCACACGCGAAGTTCGATGCGCTACATTGTGGTAAATGTCTCCAGCCCGTTGGCGGCGGCCAGTTCATCCAGCAGGATATCGAGTTCATCGAGGTAGTGGTCGAGGCCTTCCACCCGTTCGACAAAGCCCGCGCCCGCCAGCCCCAGCGCAGAGCAGGTTTCGCGCCACGGCCCGATCTGTTCCTCGGGCAGGACCTTGGCCGCCAGTGACCAAGTCTGCATTAGCGGCCAGAGCGCCGCGCTTGGATGGTCGCTGCCGAGCATGGCGCGGATGGCTTTCTCATAATAGTTCAGGCGCGTCAGGTGGATACGGCCATCCACTTTGGCATTGCCGCTGGCGGCCATGAAAGATTCCCTCCAGGCGGGCAGCCAGGCCGAGATGGTCTCGGCATCCAGGCCGCCCGCGCCGACCAGGCCAAACAATCCCGCTGTCAGGTTGGGACGCCCGGCGGCCTCAGCCCGCGTGGGGAAATCCAACAGCAGGCGCCGCTCCTGGATGGGCGGCCCGCTTAACTCGGCTATCACATTGGCGGCATGGAACAGTGACTTGAAATATTGGGCCGCCTGCACGGGGCCCGCCTGTTCATCGGCGTCGCTCAGGTCGATCCAGATCTGGCGTCCGTGATTGTAGAGTTTGCGGCAGCGCTGCAAGGTCATCTCGGGGCCTTCGAACTCGTTGCCCGCGCGCAGGGCGGCCTGCACGAAATCGAAGAACTTCTCGCGCTCGTAAAGAAGCATCGGCGCAAACATCTCGTAGCCCAGCCAGGGATCGCCGCGCATCTCGCGCGGAGATTTGAACTCGGCCCGGGCGCGGTGCCCGATGTCGAGGTGGAAATCGGGAGTCAGTTTGACCAGTTCCCGCTTGAGCATGGGTGTGGAGGCGTGAACCAGGATCAGGTCGATGTCGGCGGTGCCGCCCAGCATCGGATCAGCCTCGCCCACCAGTGAGCCTGTCAGGTAGGCGGCCATCACATCCTTATCATTGAAGACCCGTTCCTGAACGGTCTCCCTGGCAATGCGGATCAGGGACTCGCGAGTGACGCGCATAGTCGGTCCTCTCAGGCCTCCGCCAACGGCAGGCTCGGCTGGAACGGCAGCAGGCCCAGGCTTTCGCGGATACGGTTCTCGATATAGTCGAGGTGTTCGGCGTTCTGGATGATGTTCAGGCTGTTGGTGTTGATGGTCAACACGGGGGTGTGGTCGAACGGCTTCGAGAAGAAGTCGTCGTAGGTGCGGTTCAACTCGTCGATGTAGTCACGTTCCATCTGGCGCTCGTAGGGGCGGTCGCGGAAGGCGATGCGCTGCATCAGCACGTCGGTGCTGGCCTGCAAGTACACCACCAGGTCGGGCTTGGGGATCTTCTCGCCCAGCGCTTCATGCACCTTGTAATACATGGTCAATTCGTCGCCGCTCAGGTTGATGCGCGCAAAGAGTGCATCCTTGGCAAAGGTGTAATCGGCCAGCAGACTCTTCCCCGCACCGAGGATGTTCGGCACGGTGCTGTTCTGTTGGCGGTAACGGCTGAGCAGGAAGAATATCTGGGTCTGAAAGGCATAGCGCTGACGGTCACCGTAAAAATCGGAAAGGAACGGATTCTCTTCGAAGATTTCCAACAGCAGGTCGGCATTGAAGCGGGACTGGAGCAGGCGCGCCAGCGTAGTTTTTCCCACACCGATCACGCCTTCGATGGCTACGTACATGGACGACTCCCAAATGAGATGAACCAAGGATACCATATTCTGTAGGGGCACAGCGGAATGATTATAGCTGAACCATCAAGCCTTCCGCCGTGCCCCTACGGTATAATCTTTTTTATGACCCACATCTGCATCACACCCCGCGTCGAGGCGGGCGGCATGGCCTCCTTTCGACTCAAATTCGAGGCGGGACTGCGCGCCCGAGGCGTGGATGTGACCTACGACCTCTCCGCTCCCGTGGATGCCACCCTCGTCATCGCCGGGACCCGTCACCTGCTCCCGTTATGGCGGGTCCGCCGCCGCGGCGGACGGGTCGTCCAGCGCCTGGATGGCATCAACTGGGTGCATCGCCGCCGCCGCACGGGACTCAAGCACTTCCTCCGCGCGGAATATGGCAACTTAATCTTGTCTTTTATCCGCGCCAATTTGGCCAGCAAGATCATCTATCAAAGCGAGTTCTCCCGCCGCTGGTGGGAGGATTGGTACGGCAAGCCGCGCGTTCCGTCCGTCACCATCCACAACGGCGTGGATTTAAATATCTACTCCCCCGTGGGGCGGGATGGCATCCCGCCTTTTCCTCCCTATAAACTTCTACTCGTCGAAGCCAACCTGGGCGGCGGCTACGACATGGGTCTCGATAATGCCGTGGCGCTGGCCGAGGCACTTCAGGCGCAGCACGGTTTTCCGATGGAGTTGATGGTGGTGGGCCAGGCCACGGACGAGATTCGCGCGCGGGTGGATTCTCGCAGCCGCGTCAAAATCGACTGGGTCGGCAGCGTACCGCGCGAACGCATCGCCGAGATCGACCGCTCGGCGCACCTGTTCTTCTCTGCGGACCTGAACGCCGCCTGCCCGAATGCCGTCATCGAAGCGATGGCCTGTGGTCTGCCCGTGGCCGCCTTCGACACGGGCGCGCTCAACGAACTGGTACTCGGCGACTCGGGCCGCATTGCTCCCTATGGCGGTGACCCGTGGAAGATCGAGCCGCCCGCCGTTCCTGCGTTGGCCGCTGCCGCCGCCGAGATCCTGCGTGACCCGCAGCGCTTCCGCCGGGCTGCACGTGCCCAGGCCGAATCCACGCTGGGAC
>CALLJA010000207.1 GCA_938008865.1 uncultured Anaerolineales bacterium | reverse complement strand
TTACAGTAGTCGCTGATGTCGTAGCCAAAGTCCTTATCGGGGGTCGGGTAGAAGGGCGAGAGCCAGATGGCGTCCACCCCCAGATCGGCCAGGTAATCCAGATGGCCGATGATGCCAGGCAGGTCCCCGATGCCATCGTGATTGCCGTCGGCGAACGAACGCGGATAGATTTGGTAGATGACGCCGTCGCGCCACCAGATAAAATTGTCCATACCACGATTGTACCTGAAATCACGGCAGCCGTTTCGATATACGCAGTCCCGTACAAAAGTGTTACAATCCCCGTGAATACAGTCCCTTTTTTGCTAAGATAGGCAGATATGGCGTCTCAAAATGAACGCATCCTGGTCGTGGAAAGCGACCCCGACATCAGCGACCTGATTGCCCGCCAGGCCCTCAAGCCGATGGGCTATCAGGTGACGGTGGTTGGCGAGGCCGCTGCGGCGCTTCAGGAAGCGATCTTCTCTAACCCAGACCTGGTCATCGCCAACCTGACCCTGCCCGGCCTGAGCGCCAAGGACCTGCTGGTGGCCTTCTCGGCTCAGGGCATTACGGCCCCGCTGATCCTGGTAGCCGAGAATGGACAGGAGGCGGACGTGATCCAGTCCTTCCGCCTAGGCGCCAGCGACGTGCTGTTCTGGCCCGCCCGCGATGCGGAAGTGGTAACCGTGGTGGAACGCGCCCTTCGGCAGACTCGCGAGACGCGCGTGCGCCAGCAGTTGGACCAGAAGCTCAAGGACACCAACAGCGAACTCCACCGCAAGGTCCAGCAATTGACCACGATCCTGGGCATCGCCCGCGCGGTGGTCTCGTTCACCAACCAACGCCAGATCTTCGACCGCATCCTGGAGGGCGCATTACAGATCGCCGAGGCCGAGACCGGCTGGCTGATGTTGCGCGACGAAAAATCCCGCCAGTTCCTGCTCAGCGCCGACCGCAACCTGCCCGAGGCCTGGGCTAAAAAACGCAACCAACCGCTGGACGACGGCATCAGTTCGCTGGTGGGCCTTTCAGGTGAAACGCTGGTGATGCACGGGCTGCCGCTGCAAAAATTCAAGGTGGCTGCGCTCGGCAAAGCCGCGGGCGTCGTTCCCATCAAGGTCCAGAACGAGGTCATCGGCCTGCTGATCGTCGTCCGTAAAGCCGACCGCGAGATCGGCCGCGAAGAGCAGACCCTGCTCGAAGCGGTAGCCGATTTCACCTCCACCTCGCTGGTCAATGCGCGCCTCTTCCGCGCCCTAGAGCAATCCGCCGAAGCCGCGCGCGAGAGTGAGAAGCGCCAAAACGGGCAGCTTGTCAGCATGAACGCAGCGCTGGCAAAGGAATTGCAGGCGGCCAGTTACCCGCTTAACCTGGTGCTGACCGAGATGCCAGGCGTGTTGAACAACGAACAGAAGCAGGCCCTTGCCTCCGTGCAGGAGGCCATCAACCGTCTGGCGCGAGCCTCCGAGAAATCCACCCAACCCGAGGCGAAACCCGCCGCTTGACCTACCATGCCAAAATCCAACCTGATTCTCCTGGCCCTGGACGATTCTCCCATCCTGCAACTGATGGGCCGCGCCCTGCGCGCCGCCGAATACGAGATCGCCATCGTCCAGGACTTCGACGCGCTGCAGAAGGCATTGCAGGAATCCACGCCTTCGCTGGTGCTGATCGGGGAAAACTTTGCGAGCCGCAAAGGACTGGCGCTGGCCGAAGGCATGCTCGACCGCTTCCCGACCCTGCCGATCCTGCTCTTCGCCGAGACCGATACGACCGGGCTGGCCAAGGCTGTTTTGCAAGCCGGGCTGAGCGGCTACCTCTACCCGCCGCTGCGCATGGATGATATCGTCAACGCCGTCAACCGCAGCCTGGAGCGCGCCAACCACCTGGGCGACTGGCTGCGCCGCCAGGTCAAGATGACCACAGCCTCGCTGGAGGAACGCGCCAAACTCTCCGAGGCGGAGCGCACCCGCTACGAATCCATCTTCTCGAACATTCAGGACGGCGTCATCGTCCTCGACACACGCAACCGCATCCTCTTCCTGAACCCGTCCATCCGCGAGGTGTTCGGGCTGGGCGCGCAGGAGATGGGCGGCCTCCCCCTGCTGGACGCAATCACACATCCCGACATTCGAGCCATGCTCAACCGCGCAGCCGAGGGACCGCTCAAATATCACGAGATCAACCTCGACAGCGGACAGGTGCTCAACGCGCAGTACACGCCCATCCCGGGCATTGGGGCGGCCATCACCATGCAGGACATTTCCTACCTCAAGGAACTGGACCGCATGAAGAGCGACTTCGTCCACACCGTATCGCACGACCTGCGCTCCCCGCTGACGGCCCTGCTGGGCTACACCGAGTTGATCGACCGCATTGGTCCGCTCACCGAACAGCAGCGCGAGTTCCTGCAACGCATCCAGGCCAGTGTGCAGCACATTACCAATTTGGTCAACGACCTGCTAGACCTGGAGCGCATCGAAGCCGGCTTCGACACCCGCCGCGAGCAGGTCCACATCGGCAGTGTGCTCAAGTATACGCTCGACACCTTCGAGACCCAGGCCCATGCGAAGAACATCAACCTCTCGATGAACGTGGCCACCGACATCATCCCCCTGCGCGCCAACCCCATCCGCATCCGCCAATTGCTGGATAACCTGGTGGGCAACGCGATCAAGTACACCCCCGCCGACGGCAGCGTGGACATCAACGTGGCCTCGCGCGACCGACAGATCATCATCCAGGTGGCAGATACGGGCCCGGGCATTCCCCAGAACGAGCA
>CALLJA010000206.1 GCA_938008865.1 uncultured Anaerolineales bacterium | reverse complement strand
AGTATGGCTCCAGCTACACTCCGCCTGCGGTGGGAGCGAGCACGGGCTTTGCCGACGTGCCGACCACCTACTGGGCGGCGGCCTGGATCAAGCAGCTGGCGGCTGAGAGCGTGACGGGTGGCTGCGGCGGCGGCAACTACTGCCCGACCGGCGTCGTCTCCCGCGACCAGATGGCCGTCTTCCTCGTCAAGACCTTCGGCCTCCCCACCCCGTAACACCTTTCGATTCCCCTGCACGTGTAATACAACACAACCGCCCCGGGTCTCCGGGGCGGTTGTGTTGTTGCAGGGTGAATGGTGCCACGGATTTTGTGGGGCGGGGTGGCATCTAAACACAAATAAAAACGAGCCCTAACGGGCTCGCTTGCGTATCTGAGGCGTCGAGGGGATTCGAACCCCTGAGTGAGGGTTTTGCAGACCCTTGCCTTACCACTTGGCCACGACGCCGATTAAAGAACAAGAGCGGGCGATGGGATTCGAACCCACGACCTTCTCCTTGGCAAGGAGACGTTCTACCACTGAACCACGCCCGCAATTTCTTGGCCGTCTTACTGACCGAGAGTGCCGAGACCCAGGATCGAACTGGGGACACCGCGATTTTCAGTCGCGTGCTCTACCAACTGAGCTATCTCGGCCAGTTATTTGGTTGTTAAGCGAGCGTGATTTTACTAGCAGGGTTGGAGATTGTCAAGCGAATTTCACAAATCAAATTGGAAGCCGCGCGGCCTGTATTCATAAGCCGACGGCCCTGCAGCCTCCCTTGACCCTGGCCTGCTTCCGCACTACAATCCCCGCCTGCACTGAAAGGGACCTTCTTCCTATGTTTGAAACGCTCACCGGACGACTCAACCAACTCTTCGACCAACTCCGCAACCGCAGCCGCCTTTCCGAAGCGGATGTGGACGCTGCCATGCGCGAGGTGCGCCTTGCCTTGCTTGAGGCGGACGTACATTTCAGCGTCGTCAAATCCTTCATTGCTCGTGTGCGTGAGCGCGCGGTGGGGGCGGAGGTATCGAAGGCGCTCAACCCTGGGCAGCAGGTCATCAAGATCGTCAACGAAGAATTGATCGCCACGCTGGGTGATCCTGCTCCGTTGAATCTCTCGGGTGCGAAACCGCGCGTGGTTATGTTGGTCGGTTTGCAAGGTTCGGGTAAAACCACGGCCGCTGGCAAACTGGCACGCTTGCTGCGCTCGAAAGGCGAACGTGTCCTGCTGGTGGCGGGGGACCCGTACCGCCCTGCGGCCGTCCAGCAGTTGCAGCAATTGGGCCAGCGGCTGGACGTTCCTGTCGAGGCGGACCTTTCGCTCAAGCCGCCTGAGCTGGCGAAACGCGCCTTCGACAAGGCCGAAAAGGGCGGCTACGGTGTCATGATCGTGGACACGGCTGGCCGTTCCCAGTTGGACGGCGAATTGATGGCCGAGTTGAAAGCCATCGCCGCAAAGATCAATCCTGTGGAAACCCTGCTTGTGATCGACTCGATGATCGGTCAGGAGGCGCTGCCCATCGCGCAGGGCTTCCGCGATAATGTCAATATCACAGGCTTGGTCCTCACCAAAATGGACGGCGACTCGCGCGGCGGCGCGGCCATCTCCATCCGCTCGGTGACGGGCGTGCCGATCAAGTTCATCGGTACGGGCGAAAAACTCGACGCGCTCGAGACGTATGATCCTTCGCGTTTGTCTTCGCGCATCCTGGGTATGGGGGATGTGATTGGCCTGATTGAGAAGGCCGAAGCCGCCTTCGACCAGGCCACCGCCCAGAAGACCGCCGACCGCATGATGAAGGGCCAGTTCACGCTGGAGGACTTCCTCGACCAGATGCGCCAGATGAAGAAGATGGGACCGCTGGCCCAGATCATGGACATGCTGCCAGGTCAGTTTGGCCAGGCCGCCCGTCAGGTGGACCCGAAGGATATCGAGAAGAATTTCAAGACTTCAGAAGCCATCATCAGTTCGATGACGCTCAAGGAGCGCCGCAATCCCGATATCCTGAATGCCTCGCGCCGCCGCCGCATTGCTGCGGGTTCAGGTGTGGAAGTGCAGGAAGTCAACCGCCTGATCAAGCAATTCCGTGAGTCGCAGAAGTTGATGAAGACCCTGCAAAAAACAGGCGGAAAAGGGCTGGGCAAACTGTTCGGATAAGACAAACTCATCAAGCGAGGCTGACAACCGTCAGCCTCGCTTGATGTTTGCATCTTTTCTCCGCGCTGCATTCACACTCAATTCACAACTGAAACCTATACTCTCGTTCATAAGTTCACAC
>CALLJA010000205.1 GCA_938008865.1 uncultured Anaerolineales bacterium | reverse complement strand
TGGCAGCCCTACCAGAGTTATCTCTACAACCTGGGCCTGCTCAACATCCCGCACGGCATGAACTTCCGCGAGACCTCGTTCGACTCGTTCTTCTGGGTCATCGTGCAATTGTTGAAACTGGACTACAACTTTGCGCGCATCCCGATCTATATTTCCAAGGTCCTGCTCGGGCTGGGGACTCTGGCTGTGCTGTTCCAAAGCGTGCGAAAGCGCACCTTCCACCAGGGCGAGCGCGCCAATCTGCTGAATGCCATCCCGCCGCTGCTGGTGTTGATGAACATGTACTCGCCGCTGGTATGGGAGCATCACGGCGTGTTCCTCGTACTGGCTGTCTTCGTGCTGATGCGGGTCCTGTCCACGCCCGCCGAGTGGACCTGGTTCGGAATCTTCTACTTCATCCAGTTCCTGATCCCCACCTTTGATTTCTTCCCGTGGTCGTACGTGCGCATGCTCACGCCCCTGCTGCTGTTGTGGATGCTGTGGCGCGCCACAACCCGCTCCACGGGCGAGTCGGACTGGTTCCGCCGCGCCAATCAGTGGCTGAACGAGCTGCCCGCGCTGCCCGACCTAACCCCCAGCCCCCTTCCCTAAAGGGAAGGGGGAGTTGAGGCTCCATGCGTTTCTTTGAAAATCTCGTCCTCGACACTCCCTACCTGTTCCTGAAGAAGGTCCCTTACGCGTGGTTCTTCGCGGTCATCTTCCTGACCGGGGCGCCGTTGGTGGCGGGGATGTTGGTGCTGCTCGTCGCGCTGGGGCTGCTCTTCATGGTCCTGCAGCAACGCTTCTGGGAGGCAAAGATCCAGCGCGAGTTTCAAAAGGAGGGTACGGCGTATCGCGTCCAGCCGCGCATGCCGCTCAGCCTCCAGGTCCGGAATGCGGCATTGGTGCTGGCAGGCAGCCTGGTGCTGGCGTTCCTGCTCAACGGCCGCCTGAACATGACGGGCCTGCAATGGTTTCTGATGAGTTCAGGATTGATGTTCCTGTACCGCGATGCGTTGATCTTTGGCGCGACGGCCGTGTACCTGGTCACCCCGCGCGGGATCGGCGTGCGCTACATCCCAGGCCATGTGGATTATCGATTATTCTTCCGCTACACCGAGGTCAACTATGTGACGCGCGTCGGCGCGGGCGATAAGTTGCCCACCCGCACGTCCGTGCTCAGTCCCATGCGCGGACAGAAGGAGGGCGTCCTGCTGACGGCCAAACTCATGGACGGTTTTTCGAGTGAACTGGGCCAGGTATTGCTCACCCCCGATGACCCCGAAGCCTTCCTGGCGCAGGTCCCCACTACGTTGATTCAGAACGAGGCGCTACTTCGTTGAGCGCCCGCACAAACGCTTCCACCATCTTCTCTAAATTGATCTCCTTGCTGACGATACGATAGGACTCCGCGCCCATCGCGCGCAGGCGCGCAGGGTCGGAGAGCGCACCACGCAACGTGGCGAGCAAGGCAGTGGAATCGTCAGGCGGAATCTGCCATCCATTGCCCGCGCGGACCAGGTCATCC
>CALLJA010000204.1 GCA_938008865.1 uncultured Anaerolineales bacterium | reverse complement strand
ATTTGCTAAATTGCGCTACGCAATTGAAAGGGGTGGCCCATGTCCGACCGATTGACCCCTGAGGAGCAGAGGACCCTGCTCCGCCTGGCACGCCAGGCCATGGAAGCGGCTGTGCGCGGGGAACGCCTGCCGCCGTTGGACCAATCTGCGCTGACGCCGCGCCTGCTCGAACCCGGCGCGTCGTTCGTGACCCTGA
Organism: uncultured Anaerolineales bacterium; assembly: GCA_938008865.1. Taxonomy (GTDB): domain Bacteria; phylum Chloroflexota; class Anaerolineae; order Anaerolineales; family Villigracilaceae; genus JACPVF01. The sequence continues at coordinate 7,547 of CALLJA010000204.1, read as the reverse complement.
CCGTGGGCGGTGACCTGCGGGGCTGCATTGGTGCGCTCGAAGCGTACCAGCCGCTCGCGCAGGACGTCTGCGAACACGCCGCTGCGGCGGCCCTGAACGACTATCGCTTCCATCCTGTCGGCCCGGCCGAATTGGGCCGTATCCAGATCGAAGTCTCGCGCCTCACCCCTCCCATCCCGCTCGAATCCAAAGATGCCGATGACCTGCTTGCCAAACTCCGCCCGCATGTGGACGGAGTCATCCTGCGCGATGGGATGCGCCGCGCCACCTTCCTGCCGCAGGTCTGGGAAAAGATTCCCGACCCTGCCGCGTTCCTAGACAACCTGTGTCACAAAATGGGCGCCGAGCCGGGCCTGTGGCGCAGGAAACGCCTCGACGTGCAAATTTATCAGGTCGAAGAATTCCACGAGTAAGGTAAAATCAAGGCATGGCTGAAGACACCATGTTCCAGGATGCGGTGGAAGCGCTCAGGCAGGGCAACAAGGCCCGCGCCCGCGAACTGCTCACGTTGCTGCTCAAGGCGGAGCAGACCAATCCCGATTACTGGATCTGGATGAGCGCCGCGGCGGATACCGCCAAGGAGCGCATCTACTGCCTGCAAGCCGCCCTGCGCTTCGACCCCGAGAACGCCACCGCCAAACGGGGCCTGGTGTTGCTGGGAGCGCTGCCCCCCGACGAAACCATCCAGCCGTTCCCGGTCAACCGTCCGCGCGCGTGGGAGGAGAAACTGCTCCTCGCGCATGAGCAGCCCAAGCCCAGGGGCGTCCAGGCGGTCACGTCCAACCCGCTGGCGCGGCTGGCGGCCATCGGCGTCGGCCTGGCGGTTCTGGTCGGGCTGGTCGTCCTGGGCTTTATGCTGCCGCGGTCCAACCGCGCCAACCGTGCGCCCACCTTCACGCCCGGACCCTCGCCCACGTTCACCCTCACGCCGACCGTCATCGGCGGGGTGGCGGCGGTCGAGGTCACGCCCAGCGGCCCCGCCCCGTTGTGGACCCTGCTCGAAGCCACCTTCACGGCCACACCGCCCTACGTCAACACCCAGCGCCCGCCGCAGTCCATCGACCAGTACCGCGCGGCGCAGTTGGCCCTCAAGAGCGGCGACCTCAAGGAATACCTGCGCGCCATGCAGGAGGTCATCCGTCTCGAAGGCAATCAATCCGCCGACCTGAATTATCAGATCGCCGAGGTCTATCGCGCCCAGGGCAACGCCGCCGAGGCGCTCAAGTATTACAACGAAGCCCTGAAAGTGGATAATAAATTTGCGGCGGGCTATCTTGGCCTGGCGCGCGCCAGCCTGTTACGCGACCCCAACGCCGACGTTGAAAACCTGTACGACCTGGCCCTGCAGAACGACCCGAATTACGGCGAGGTCTATCTCGACCGCGGCAATTACCACCTTTATAAGAAGGACGCCGAAGCGGCCCTGGCTGACTTCAGTTCGGCAGAAAAACGCATGCCCGAGTCGCCGCTGGTGTATTACGGCATGGCCCAGGCCTATCGCATCCTCGGCGACACGCTGACCGCGCTCGAATACGCGGAAAAAGTTTACCAGATGGATATCACGCTCCTGCCGAACTATCTCCTCTTGGGGCGGCTCTACATCGACCAGGAGCGCTACGCCGACGCGGCCAAAGTGCTCGATACCTACGTCATCTACGACCCCGAGAACGGCGAGGTCTACGCCCTGTTGGGCGAATCGGCCTACAAGACGGACGATTGCGAGAAGGCCATCCCGCTGCTGACCAAAGGCATCACGCTCGACGCGCGCCAACGGCAGGTCTATTTCATCCGCGCCATGTGCCTGCTCGAAGCCAAAGACTACGAAGAGGCCCAGACCGACATCGAACGCGGCATCCCCTTCACGGGCGAGACCTTCGAGGTCAAGATCGGCCTGATCCGCGCCTATTACGGGCAGGAGAAATACGGCAGCGCCTACCAGCAGGCCGAAGGCGCGATGGCCCTGGCGAAAACGGACGAACAGAAAGCCCTGGCTTATTACTGGCGGGCCCTGTCTTATGAGGGCCGTGGTTCGCTCCGCAGCGCCATCAACGATTGGAAGGCCCTGCTTGCCCTGCCCGAATCCGCTATGACCGATGAGATGCGCGCCACCGCCGAGCAGCACCTGAAGAAACTGGCGGCGATCACGCCCTCGCCCACGCCCAAGCCGTCTCTCACTCCCACGAAGACCAAGCCTGCGCCCACGCCTACCAAAAAACCGCCGTCGCCCACACCCAACCCATAGCCAAATCCCAGACGCGCCATGCGGCGCGTCTGTCTTTTTTGGAGTAGAATTTATACGTTATGCCCATCCTCGACGAACACACCCTCGACTTCTTCAGCCGTAGTCCCGAGCAAACCCGCCGCGTGGGCATGCGCCTGGGGGCGTTGCTGCGCCCCGGGGACGTGATCTGCCTGCAAGGCGACCTGGGCGCGGGCAAGACCACCTTCGTGCAGGGACTCGCACAAGGCTGGGGCACGCTTGATGCGGTCTCCAGCCCGACCTTTATCATCGTCAACATGTACCGCCGCGCCGACGGCGCGCAGCTGCATCACATGGATGCCTATCGGCTCGACTCGCTGCCCGAGGCCGAAGAACTGGACCTCGAGTCCATGCTGGCCCGGGGTCCGCTGCTGGTCGAATGGGCCGAGCGCATCCGGGACCTGATCCCCGCGAATCACATCTGGCTCGAAATGGAATACCTGGCCGAAGAGCATCGCAAGATGCGCTTCACCGCGCACGGCAGGCGTAACGACGCCCTGCTGGCCGACCTGCGCCAGGCCGTCTTTGGAGGCGATTAATGTTACTGGCGATCGACACATCCACCGCCCAGATGGGGCTGGCCGCTTACGATGGCGCGCAGGTGCTGGCCGAGATGGCCTGGACCAACCGCCAGTTCCACACCGTGGAACTGGCTCCGTCCACGGCGGGACTGCTGGCCCGCTGCGGCCTGACGATGGAGGCGGTCACGGCCCTGGGCGTGGCCATCGGCCCGGGCTCCTTCACCGCACTGCGGGTCGGGTTGTCCTTCGCCAAGGGACTGGCCCTGGCCCGCCGCCTGCCGCTGGTCGGCATCCCCACCCTCGACGTGGTCGCCGCCGCCCAGCCGCTCTCGGACCTGCCGCTGGTCGCCACGCTGCAAGCCGGGCGCGGACGACTGGCCGTCGGCTGGTATGCGGCTTCCGAAACTGGGTGGCAGGCTCAGGGTCCAGCCAAAGTGGAGACGGTGGATTCGCTCGCCGAACAGATTCAGAATCCCACCATCGTGTGCGGCGAACTCAATGCCGAGGAGCGTCAGCGCCTGGCGCGCAAGCGCGTCAACGTGGTGCTGATGACGGCCGCCAACTCGGTGCGCCGCCCCGCCATCCTGGCCGAACTGGCCTGGGCGCGCTGGCAGGCGGGGCAGGTCGATGACCTGTCGTCGCTGGCGCCCATCTACCTGCACGCCGCCGAGCCCATCCCAGGATGAAATTCACGATACGCCGCATGGACGAGGCCGATGTGCCCGCCGTGCATGAGATCGACCGGCTGTCGTTCACGCTGCCCTGGCCCGAACGTTCGTTCCGCTTCGAGGTAACGGGCAACCCCGCGGCGCGCTGCTGGGTGGCCGAGGTCGAAGGCCGCGTGGCAGGCATGATCGTGGTTTGGATGATCGTAGACGAGGCGCACGTCGCCACCATCGCCACCCATCCCGACTTTCGGCGGCAGGGCATCGGCGAAGAATTGCTGACGTATGCTCTGCTGTCCGCCATCGCAGAAGGGGCGGTCAAGTCGCTGCTGGAGGTGCGGGCCAGCAATACGGTGGCGCAGGCGATGTACCGCCGCTTTGGCTACGTGGAAGACGGGATCCGTCCGCGTTATTACAACGATAATCATGAAGACGCGCTCCTGATGTCTCTGGACCTGGGCGCATTTCGCGGAGGTCGGCCGTGAGCGGCGGACGCATCCTGGCGGATATTGCCGCCGAGATCTCGACTTGTGAGCGTTGCGCCCTGCACGCTTCGCGTAAGTTGCCCGTCCCGGGCGAGGGGCCTGCGCGGGCCGAGGTTATGTTCATCGGCGAGGGACCCGGGTTCTACGAGAACGAGCAGGGACGCCCGTTCGTGGGCGCTGCGGGGCAGTTCCTCTCGCAGCTGCTGGCGCAGGCCGAACTGCGGCGCTCGGAAGTGTGGATCGGGAACATCGTCAAGTGCCGCCCGCCGGGCAACCGCGATCCGCTGCCCGAGGAATTGACCGTCTGCGGTGAATTCCTGGAGCGGCAGATCGAGGCCGTGAACCCGAGCGTGATCGTCACCCTGGGCCGCTGTTCGCTGGGACGCTTCCTGCCCGGGGCGCGGATCGGCTCGGTGCACGGGACCCTGCACAAGGCGGGGAGCCGTTACCTCATCCCGATGCATCCGCCTGCCGACGCGTTGACCCAATCCGCGTTGAAGGCGGCCATCCTGGCGGATTTCGTCAAGCTGCCTGACCTGCTGAAGGAAGTCCGCGCGGAATTGGGCAGGGCTGTGTCCAAGCCAAAGACGGAGTACCGCAAGGAAAATCTCAAACAGTTGAGCCTGTTCTAGCGAACGGCGCTGTCAACGAAGGAAAATTTCCATGACCATCAAAGAGACCCTGATCACAAAACTGCAAGACAAGACCGCCAAGATCGCCATCCTGGGCCTGGGCTACGTGGGGCTGCCCCTGGCCGTGGTCTTTGGCGAGGCGGGATTTCACGTCACGGGCGTGGACCCCGATTCGCGCAAGGTCGACTCGCTCAACAAGGGCGTTTCATACATTCCAGACGTCAAGACCGAAGCCATCGAGAAACTGGTCAAGTCGGGGCGCCTGACCGCCACCGCCGATTTCTCGGTGCTGCGGGAGATGGACGCGGTCAGCATTTGCGTGCCGACCCCGCTGCGCAAGACGGGCGACCCCGATATGTCGTTCATCCTCTCGGCTACCGAAGAGTTGGCCAAGTACATGCATGCGGGCATGGTGGTGGTGCTCGAGTCGACCACCTACCCGGGCACGACCCGCGAAGTGTTGCTGCCCAAACTGGGCGAGGAACACGACCTGAAGGTCGGCGAGGACTGGTTCCTGGCCTTCTCGCCCGAGCGCGTGGACCCGGGCCGCGAGGATTTCACCACCCTCAACACCCCCAAGGTGATGGGCGGTATCACGCCCGCCTGCAGTGAGGTGGCCTCGGTTTGGTATGCGGGCGCCATCCAGCACATCCACTCGGTCTCGTCGGCGGAGGCCGCGGAAATGGCCAAGCTGCTGGAGAACACCTTCCGCATGATCAACATCGGCCTGGTCAACGAGATGGCCATCATGTGCGAGCGCCTCGGCGTGGACGTGTGGGAGGTGATCGACGCGGCGGCCTCCAAGCCGTTCGGCTTCATGAAGTTCACGCCCGGGCCGGGCCTGGGCGGGCACTGCATCCCGATCGACCCGCTATATCTCTCGTGGAAGATGAAGGCTTTCAATTACAATGCGCGCTTCATCGACCTGGCTTCCGAGATCAACACCAACATGCCGCGCTACGTGGTTAACCGCATGCTGGAGGCCATGAACGACCGCGGCAAGACCCTGAAGGGCTCGAAGGTGCTGGTGTTGGGCGCGGCCTACAAACCCGACATCGACGATGTGCGCGAGTCGCCCGCGCTGGATGTGATCGCGCTGCTCAAGCGCAAGGGCGCCATCGTGGAGTATCACGACCCGTACATCCCGCACATCCACCACGAGTACGAAGGCTGGAAGATGGACAGCATCGCGGACGTGATGTCCGCCGTGGCCGACGCGGATGCGGTCATCATCGTGACCAACCACAAGGCCTACGATTACCCCGCCATCATCCAGGCCGCCAAGTTCGTGTTCGACAGCCGCAACGCCACGGGCAAATTGGGCAAGGAAAGCGAAAACGTAGAACGATTATAGACGTCATTGCGAGGGCACAGCCCGAGGCAATCTCATGGCAGCATAATAAAGATTGCTTCGTCGGCCCGCGGCCTCCTCGTAATGACATTTTGGAGGTGATAATATGGCACATTATCTGGTAACCGGCGCGGCGGGATTTATCGGCGCGCGGACCTCGCAGATGCTGCTCGAGCAGGGGCACAGCGTGGTCGGCATCGACAACATGAACGACGCCTACGATCCGCGCATGAAGGAATATCGCCTGCGCAACCTGCAGGCCAACAAAGGATTCTCCTTCCACAAGGCCGACATCTCGGAGAAACCCGTCATCGACCTGTTCCGCAACGACAAGTTCGACGGCGTGATCCACCTGGCGGCGCGGGCGGGCGTCCGCTTCAGCGTGGAGAATCCCTGGGTGTTCCTCGAGTCGAACGTGCTGGGCACGTTGAACATGCTGGAAGTCTGCCGTCAGTTCGGCTGCAAGAAGATCGTGATGGCCTCCACCTCCAGCATCTACGGCGAGAACCCGCCCTACCCCACGCCCGAGACGGCTTCCAGCAGCGAGCCGCTCCAGCCGTATGCTGCCAGTAAGAAGGGCGCCGAGGCGTTGACTCACTCCTACCATCACCTCTACGACATCGACGTGACCATTTTGCGTTACTTCACCGTTTATGGTCCCGCCGGCCGACCCGACCTGGCGATGTTCCGCTTCGCGCAGTGGATCACCGAAGGCCAGCCCGTGCGCATCAACGGCGACGGGACCCAGTCGCGCGGATTCACCTACATCGATGACATCGTGCGCGGCACCATCGCGGCGCTCAAACCCGTCGGCTACGAGATCGTCAACCTGGGCGGGCACGAGGTCATCACCATCAACGGCCTGGTCGAGTTGATCGAGGAATTGACCGGCAGGAAGGCGGACGTGAAATATGGTCCGCCCAACCTGGCCGACATGTTCACCAACTGGGCGGACGTGTCCAAGGCGCGCGAGATGCTTGGCTGGCAGCCGCAGGTCACGCTGAAAGAGGGCGTGGGCCATTTGATCGACTGGTACAACCAGGAGCGCGGCTGGGCTCGCGATGTGCTGACGCCGTAACAGGGCCCTTTGAACCGCGGAGATGCAGAGTTTTAACCTCTCCCTGGTTGAATATTCACTCAATGAAAAGAGTCCATCGTTTGGTGGACTCTTTTCATGCTCTTCCAAATCTAGAGAAATCTTCGCGCTCTTCGCTGCTTCGCGGTTCAAAGCCACCACGGCGGGAATCCTTGTTACAATTTACCCCATGTCCCTTCTCGATAGACTCAAACACGACCCGCTGCTGGGCCGCGTGCTGCGCTCCAGCGCGCACCTGTTCACCAGCAACACCATCAGCCTGGGGCTGAGCGTCGTCATGGGGGCGCTGGCCATCCGTCTGCTTGGCGCGGACGGGCTGGGCCTGATCACGGTCGTGATGGGATTCGCCTCCACGGTCAACAGCATCCTGTCCTTCCGCATGAGCGAGCTGGTGGTGCGCTACGGCGGCGAGTACCTCGAAAAGGGCGAGAAGCAAAAAGCCGCGGCGTTGATCAAAGCTGCCGCGCTGACCGAGGCCGCCGTCTCCGTGCTGGCCTTCATCGCTGTGCTGATCCTGGCGGGCTGGGCGGCGCGGAC
>CALLJA010000203.1 GCA_938008865.1 uncultured Anaerolineales bacterium | reverse complement strand
GGTCTTGATATCAGCAGGAATTTCCGCTAGAACGGCAGGGGCACGCCCAACAGCTTCAAGCCTGCATAGATCATCAGCAGGCCGACCACGGCGGGCCAGGGGGCGCGCTTGGTCAGTTCCAGCAGGATGTCCCAGAACGTGGCGGAACGCAGGGCCCGAATCTCACCCTCGGGCGTGATGACCTTGAGCCAGACCAGCACCGAGATGATCTCCATCGCAATGCCGATCAGGATCAACAAATAGGCGACGACCGTTTGCATGCAGCCTCCTCGAAGTGAAAAGAATGTACGGTTTCAGTATAGGCAAAATGTCGGGGCAAATCAAGTAGAGCGTCCCCCGCGCTGGGGATTGAAAATCATTAATTCGGAGAGTATACTGAACTTGGATATTTTCTGTCCAAATCAGAAGGAGACTTTATGCACCGCCATGCTTGCGTCTTGTGCATCACTCCGCCGCACCTGCTGCAGGAAATCGCCCGCAACGGCAGCGACCTGCAGCGCGAGACGGCCCTGCGTACCATCATCACCTCCGAACAAATCCGCGGACAACGGCGCGCCATGCGTTCGGTGATGAGTTTCCTGGCCGCGATCTCGGCTGGGGCGAAACAGCGCGTCGTGTACGACGCCAAACAAGGCTCCCAACTGCCTGGAACCTTGGTACGCAGCGAGGGCGATCCCGCTGTCAGCGATCCTGCGGTCAACGAAGCCTATGACGGCTGTGGCGCCACCTACGACCTTTATTCCGACGTGTACAGCCGCAACTCCATCGACAACAATGGCCTGCAGCTCAAATCCACGGTCCATTATCAGAAGAGCTACGACAACGCCTTCTGGGACGGCACCCAGATGGTCTACGGCGATGGCGACGAGGACCTGCCAGCCGAACAGCGCCTGTTCAACCGCTTCACCATCTCACTGGACGTCATCGGCCACGAACTGACTCACGGCGTCACGCAGTATGAAGCCAACCTGGCCTATTGGGACCAGTCGGGCGCACTGAACGAATCCCTTTCCGACGTGTTCGGCTCGCTGGTCAAGCAATATCAGCGCAAGCAGACCGCCGCCGAAGCGGACTGGATTATCGGCGAGGGGCTGTTCACGGCCAACGTCAACGGCGTGGGCATCCGCTCAATGAAGGCACCTGGCACCGCCTATGACGACCCGATGCTCGGCAAGGATCCGCAACCCGCGCACATGAAGGACTACGTCAACACCATCGAGGACAACGGCGGCGTGCACATCAACTCAGGCATTCCCAACCACGCCTTCTACGTAGCCAGTCTGGAGATGGGTGGGTACGCCTGGGAGAAAATGGGGCAAATCTGGTACAAGACCCTGACCGACAAACTTCAGGCCCGTTCCACCTTCCAAGACATCGCCAACCTAACCTCCGAAGCCGCCGCCGAACTCTTCGGCGTGAACAGCCTCGAGCAGCAGGCCGTGACCAAGGGTTGGTCCGAGGTCGGCATCACGGTCAACGGTGGGACGCCCGGCACGGGCGACGGCTGCCTCACCTCCATTCTGCGCGCGCTCGGACTGGCGCAATGATGTGGATCACGTTCGAACGTTCGGGCGGAATCATGGGACGCAAGATGTCCCTGGCCCTCGACCTGGCCAACCTCCCCGAAGAAGAGGCCCAGTCTCTACGCCTGCTCCTGGATGAGATGAATTTCTTTGCCTTGCGAGATGACCTGCCCACCAGCCCCGTCCCCGATGGTTTCCACTACGCCATTACCGTGCGGACGGAAACCGTCACTCATACCGTCCACACCACCGACATGAGCGCCTCCCCATCCTTGCGCGTCCTGATCCAGGACCTCT
>CALLJA010000202.1 GCA_938008865.1 uncultured Anaerolineales bacterium | reverse complement strand
CGCACGCCGTGGTGCAGGGCACGCTGGAGTTCCGCCGCGAGGTGGAACTGAAAGTCAGCGACAGCGCCACGATCGGCCCGGTGAAGGGGGCAACAGTGGAGAAATTCAGCGGGGCCACTCCGTAGGTCAGATCGTAGGGCGGGCAATGCCCGCCGCTTTCTTTATTTTCCGAAGAATCTCATAATCTCGCGCGCGATCTGGCGGGCCGCATCGGGCCGCGCCACACGGCGACAGTTGTCTACCACGGCGGCTTTCTCCTGCGGGCGGCTGATCCAGCGCGTGAGCGCACGCACCACCAGTTGCGGCGTGGGCGCCCATACGCCGACTCCCTCCTCTTCCACGAAAGTGACGTTGCCGTCTTCCTGCCCGGGCAGCTTGGCATAGAGGATGATGGGCAGGTGGGCGTTGATGGCTTCGGCGATCGTGCCTGGGCCAGCCTTGGTGATGATGAAGTCGGCGGCGCGCATGAAGTCGGGCATGTCGCGGGTGAAGCCGTAGATGAAGGTGGGATTCTCCCAAGTCTCGGCCTCCAGCGATTCTTTCAGGCGCTGATTCCGCCCGGCCACGATGACCAGGCCCAGGTCCAGGCCGCATTCGTCCACGGCGCGGGCCATCTTGCCGAGCGGTCCCATTCCCTCGCCGCCGCCGACCATCAGCACGATGGGTTTATCCAACGGCCAGCCAAGCCTTTCGCGCGCGGCGCGCTTGTCGACGGCCAGCTGACAGTAGCGGTCCGCCACGGGCAGGCCCACCACGCGCACTTGTCGCGGGTCCATATGGTATTCAATGGCCTTCTGGCGGGCGGTCTCGGTGGGGACGAGGATGCGGTCGGCGCGCTTGTCGAACCACAGGGCATGGGTGGTGACCATGTCGGTCACGACGGTGATGAAGGGCGGACGGTTCTTGGGCAGGGCCTTCAATGCGAAGGTGTTGGAGAACGGGTGGACCGCGACGATCAGGTCCGCGGGATGGCTTTGAATCAATTGCCGCGCGGGATGGCGGGCCACCGGCCACATGGCCGTGGTGATAGCCCGCGCGCGGGCGCGGCCGTCGGTGGCGTAGAAGGAGGCGCTCCACAAGCGCGGGGCCTTGACCATCTCGGGGTACCAGTCGGGCATTTTGTTGAACGGCAGGGGGGCGTAATCTTTGAAGAAATCCACCATCTCGGTGGAGACGGCGTCGCCGTACTCAAGTTGCAGGGCTTCGATGATGGCTTCGGTGGCGGAGCGGTGTCCCCCGCCCGTGTCTGAAAAAAGGAACAGGATGTGCGGTCGCTTATTGGGAGTTGTCATCGGGTTTGGGCTCGTGGGGGGTGAGGTTGGTCTTGAGCCGCCGCATCAACTCGCGGCGGGTGAGCATCACGCGCCGACCGCAGCCCTTGCACTCCAGGCCGATATCCGCGCCGAGGCGGATGACGGTCCACTCATAGGAGCCGCAGGGATGGGGCTTTCGCAGGCGCAAGTGATCGTTGAGTTGCAGGTCGGGAAGCACGAAAGGATTATACCGCGTCCATTTGACGAGACTTCGGAGGTCTCTGGCGATCACCCAAGGACGCGAGCTTTGGTAGACCTCCGAAGTCTGTGATAAACTTCGCCCCGTCTATACATATTTCTGGAGGAAGTCATGGCGCAATACGATACCTATCCCGTGGAAGTGGCGGGCGTCCAGCGGAACCTGCGGTTGTTCGAAGTGGCCCCCGGGCTGCGCATCGCCATCCTGAACATCCTGGGCGACACCGAACTGGTGCAGGCCTGCGCGAAGGAACTGGCCAAACGGCTGAAGGACGTGGACTTTGACCTGTTCATGACCGCCGAGGCCAAGTCGATCCCGCTGGCGTACGCGCTCTCGGCCGAGATGAACAAGCCCTATATCGTGCTGCGCAAGTCCTATAAGCCGTACATGGGCGACGCCATCCAGACCGAAACCCTGTCCATCACCACGGGCCAGCCGCAGGTCCTGATCCTCGACGAAAAGGACCGCGAGGTCATTCAGGGCAAGAAGGTGGTCGTGCTGGACGACGTCATCAGCACCGGCTCGACGCTGCAGGGCATGCGCCTGATCCTCGATAAGACCAGGGCCAGCGTGGCCGCCGAGGCTGCCATCTTCACCGAAGGTGATCGCGCCCAATGGATGCACATCATCGCGCTCGGGCATCTGCCGGTCTTCAAAGACTAAAACAAGGCCCTAAAGGTTTTGAAAACCCTTAGGGCCTTTTCGCCAACTTCATCTTCTTTTCACGAGAGAGGGCCTTGATGGCCCTCTCTCGTTTCATGGCGGTCGTGCGGTCGGGCTGCTCCTCCAGGTAGACCAGTCGGACGGGGCGGCGGGTGCGGGTGTACCTGGCGCCGCGGCCCGCGTTGTGTGTCTTGACCCGCCGCTCAGGGTCGGTGGTCCAGCCGGTATAGAAGGTCCCGTCGGAACACTCGACGATGTAACAGTAACAGGTCATTGATCCTTATCGCGCTTGTAGAAGGTGCTGCCGAAGAAACGCTCGGCGAAACTGGGGATGTCGATGGGTTTGCGTTCGATGCCTGTGGCCCATTCCGCCTTGAGACGGTCATTCATCCAATCGTTGCGGCCCTCGAGCGCCTGCTCCAGGCGGACGGCGATGCCGTCATCGTTGCCCGACTCCAGGTCGTTGCGCAGGCCTTGCAGGGCGGCGATCATTACATCCAGGGCATAGACGGTGCTGGCGCGGTCCTGCATGGACGCGATGCGCAGCGAGTCGATCTCGTCCTGGTAGGCCAGCCCCGCCGTGACTGTCGCAAACGCGCGGCCGCCCATCTTGCGGGCTTCCATCCAGCCGGGCTGGTCCACGGTGGCGTTGAGCAGGGCTGCCGCCGCCAGTTGCGGCAACAGGTGCATGCGCGCCATCAGCCCGTCCGATTCGATCGGGTCCGCCAGCATCGGGTCAGACCCCAGCAGGCGCGCCAGGTCCGAGGCCAGTTGGACCACGTCGCCCGGCGTCCCGCGCGGGGCATCGATGATCATCACGCCCTTCTGGAACAAGTCCGCGCGGGCGGCTTCCAGCCCGAACTTGATTTCGTGCAGCGCATCGGGGTTTACCGACGGCACCAGCCCGACAAAGTAACGCTTGGGCGGCAGGATGCTCTGCGCCCATTCGAGGACGCCGCTCTTGACGGGCGAGGTGTCCATCACCACCGCGCCTTCCTTCAGGTCGGGCGCGATGAATTCCAGCGTCTCGCGCACCTGGCTGACGGGCAGGCACAGCAACACCAGGTCGGCGTCGCGCACGGCCGAGGGCAGGTTGTGTTTTACTTCATCCACGGCGCCCTTGCTCTGCGCGGCGCGTTCCACATCCACTTTCTTGTCGTGCCCTACACGCTTGAGCGCGGCTTTTTGTCCCGCCAGCGCCAGGCCGATCGAGCCGCCGATTTGTCCAAGTCCGATGATCGTGATCTGTATCGCCATTTCATCCTCACAACTTGAGATGATGGGATTATACTGCCAACACTCCCCCGTTAAAGTTCGAGAACCGCGGACGCCGACCGCGGTTCCCTTGAAAGGAGGAGAAGAGAAATCACCTTACGCTCCCTAATTTATCATGCTTGTCCGAATACTACTTGACGAGAAACCTACGTTTCCCCTACGATTGTTCGACAACTAACATTGTTGTAAGTTTTTAGCGGATAAAAGGAGTTCGTATGCCCCGCGACCTTGCCCTTGGGAATTTGAACCACACTCCGCTGGGAGACTTGCGCCTCGTCGTCTCGGACCTGGGCCTGGTCGCCGTGGAATGGGCCGCTGCCCAGCCCGATCTGGACCGCTTCCTGCGGCGGCTGGCGCGCCCCGTGATCGAAGATCAGGAACGCGTGGCTCCGTACGCAAAACAGGTCTTCGAGTATCTGACCGCCCAACGCCGCGATTTCACCTTTGCCATCGACTGGTCTGTGCTGCGGCCCTTCCAGCGAATGGTGCTGGAGGCGGTGTGTGCCGTCCCTTACGGCGAGACCAGCACCTATGCCGAGATCGCCGCGCGGATCGGGCGTCCCAATACATATCGCGCAGTGGGACGGGCCAATGCCACGAATCCCATGCCGCTGGTCATCCCCTGCCACCGTCTCATCGGCGCGGACGGTAAACTCCACGGGTACGGCGGCGGCGACGGCCTGCCCACCAAGGAGTGGTTGCTGCAGCTCGAAGGCGCTTTGCTTGCGTAATAAAACGTCACGCCTAAGGCATAAAAAAATCCACAGATTACGCAGATTTCTCCGATTCTTAAAAACAAAATCTGCGCAATCTGTGAAATCTGTGGATGCTCTTTGACACTTTCCCGTAAAAAACAAAACGGCGCGATGAGCGCCGTTTTTGATTCCCTATTTTGCCTTGGCTCGACATTCTGCGCACGGACAAAGCGCGCGCAGATAATGCCAGTTGTAGATGCCATAATCGTGGCCGTCTTCCCAGACGACCGTCAGCGCGTAGGAGCCGACAGCCACCACGTTGCTGATGCGCGTGGCGGAGGTGTCTTCCATCTTTACGTTGAACACATCCGCATCAGGCTCGGACTTCATGTTCTCATGTCCGCCGCGGCACGAGGCGCACGGGCAGGCCGCGCGCAGCAGCCCAAACGGATAGACGCTGGTATGCCCATCGTTCCATGCGACGGTGAACTCGCGGGCGGTCTTGTTGGCGGTGATTCCAGTTGGCTTTTCGTTCATATTCCACTTTCTCCCTCTCCTCTCAGGAGAGGTGTTGGGGGTGAGTTTACGGCGAAGGCACAACCGCCAGAAAATCAGCGGCGGCCCAGCCGGCACGGGTTTCATCATACGGGGCGACCAGATACCACCAGGTGTATCCGTCGGCTTCCTTCGGCCCATCGCGGACCTCGAACACTTCCTCATCGTAACCGAGGAAGGCCTGTCCGCCATTCAACCCGGGCGAAGAGCGCAGGCGCAGCCCCTGGCCCTCGGTGCCCGTGATCTGCACGTAGCCGCCGATGCCGATGGCGCCTTCCGCCAGGGTGGGAGTCACGTTTGGGTTGAGGGTGGGGATCAGCGTAGCGAGCGGGGTGTGCGTCGGGGCGGGGAGCATGGTCAGGTCGGCGGGGACGAAGCCCACCTCTGGCGTGGCGCGCGGACTGGTCAGGCCGATCAAGACCAGGGTCAGGACCAGCAACAGGGCGGCGACTCCGATCGATCCCAGAATCACCCAACGGTTCAGGTAGTCAGATAATTTCATACGGGACTCTGCAACAGGTTCAAGGCTCCAGCGGGCATCAGGATTTTCAACGCGCGCGGGCGGATATCGATCTCGGCACGGACGCCGCCCAGCATCGGCTCGCCGTCCATTTGAATGGAGAAGGGCACGTCCGACTCGATGCGCGCGGACTCGAAGGTGATGCAGCGCGCCTGGTCGGAGGTGAGATGGCGGCCCGCCAGCATGTCGAAGAAGTGGCGCAGGGCGTCGGCCACGGTGGCACCGCTCAGCAGCCACAGGTCCATGCGGCCGTCGTCGAGGGTTGCGTTCGGCGAGAGGACCGCCATGCCGCCCGCATAATGGCGGATGTTGGTACTGACCGCCAGCAGGAAGTGACCATCCACCTCACGACCGTCGGCGGTCACGCGCAGGTCCATGCCGTTCCAGAAGGCGGCGCTCCACACGGTGGTGGCGAAGTAGTGCGGCACCGAGATGTACTTGAAGAAGCGCGGACGCGGCTCCAGTTTTTGGATGGCGACCGCATCCAGGCCGATACCCGCCCACAGGAGGAAGGGCTGGCCGTTGCACAGGCCCACGTCCATGCGCTGGGCGGACGCGTTCGCCAGCACGCGGGCGTTGTCGTTGAGCATCCACCAGCGGTTCCACTCGAAGGAGGGCAGGCCCAGTTCGCGCGCGAGGACGTTGGTGGTGCCGGCCGGCAGGATGCCCAGTGCCGTTTCGGTGCCGACCAGACCGCTGGTGACCTGTCCCACCGTGCCGTCGCCGCCGACGGCGAAGACCGCTTCGTAGTTTTCCTCGGCGGCCTGATGTGCGGCCTGCGCGGCGTGACGTCCGTTGAGGGTCACGTCCACTTCCATCTTCCAGCCTGCCGCGCGCAGCGTACGCAAGACTCGTCCCAGATAGGGACGCACCGAAAGCCGTCCCGCCGCAGGGTTGTAGAGCAACAGTCCGCGCCGCATGAAGTGATTATACCTGCCTCTCCATACTTCCCCCAAACCTCGCATGTTATAATCTTTTCGATGAACGAGGGTACCCTGCTCAACAACCGCTACCAACTGTTGGAGCGTCTCGGCACGGGCGGAATGGCGGAAGTCTTCCGCGCCCGCGACGTGATGCTCGACCGTTACGTGGCGATTAAGGTGTTGCGCAAGGACTATACCGAGAACCAGGCCTTCCAGGACCGTTTCCGCCAGGAGGCGCGCGCCGCGGCCAACCTCTCGCATCCCAACATTGTCACCGTGCACGATTTCGGCCTGGGCGAGGGACAGCTCTACATCGTGATGGAGAACGTCCCGGGCACCGACCTCAAGACCCTGATCCGCAAACGCGGCCGCTTCCGCGTGGAAGAGGCCATTCCGCTCATGGTGCAGGCCTGCGCAGGGTTGGGGTACGCCCACCGCGCCGGGCTGGTCCACTGCGACGTCAAGCCGCACAACATGCTGGTCACGCCCGATCAGCGCCTCAAGGTCACCGACTTCGGCATCGCGCGCGCCCTGGCCACCATCCTGCCGGGCGAGCGCACCGACGTGGTCTGGGGTTCGCCGCAATACTTCGCGCCCGAACAGGCCGCAGGCGAGGCGCCCTCGCCCGCCTCGGACGTCTACTCGCTGGGCGTGGTCCTGTACGAAATGCTGAGCGGCACCCCGCCCTTCACCGCCACCACCGCCGACGAACTGGCGCGCCTGCACATCGAAGCCGAGCCGATCCCCATCCGCGAGTACGTGCCCGACATCCCCTCCGCGCTGGAAGAGATCGTCATGAAGGTGCTCTCGAAGGAGCCTTCCGCCCGTTACCGCACCGCCGATCAGCTGGGACGCGTGCTGCTGCGCTTCGGGAATCAGCGCGATGAGGAACCGACGCCGCTCTCGCTGACCCCCGAAGTGGCGACGGCCTTCCAGCAGCCCGAACCCACCCCGCTGCCCCAATCTGCGCTGCCCACCGGGCGGACGCATGCCCCCGTTTCGATGCCGCAGCCCCAACCCGAACCAGCCCTCAGCCTCGACCTGGATATCGACTGGGCCACGATTGGCCTGGGCCTGCTGGCCCTGTTCATGGCTGGCGGGGCGGTCATGCTGTGGATCCGCGTCTATTTCGCCTACCTTCCCTGATGAACCCTGTGACCGACAACCTCCTGATCGCCCCATCCATTCTTTCTGCTGACTTCCTTCATTTGAAGGACCAGATCGCCGCCTGTGAAGACGCGGGCGCGGACTGGATCCACATCGACGTGATGGACGGCCGCTTCGTCCCCAATCTGACGATGGGCCCCTTCATCGTGGAGGCCTGCCGCCACGCCACGAAGCTTCCGCTCGACGTGCACCTGATGGTCGAACAGCCCGAACGTCTGCTGGCCGATTTCGCCAGGGCGGGCGCGGACCATCTTACCGTCCATGTGGAGACTTGTCCGCACCTGCACCGCACCTTGCAAGAAATCAAGTCACTGGGCTGCAAGGCGGGCGTGGTGCTTAACCCCGCCACGCCCACCGTCATGCTCGAACCCGTGCTGGGCATGGTGGACCTGGTGCTGGTGATGAGCGTCAACCCCGGGTTCTCGGGACAGGCCTTCATCCCCGAAGCCGTCGCCAAAGTGCGGACCATCCGCCAGAAGCTGGACGAGATCATGTCCCGCGCCTGGCTCGAGGTCGATGGCGGCATGGCCGCCGACACGGTCCCGCAGATGCGCGCGGCCGGCGCGGACGTCTTCGTGGCGGGCAATGCCGTCTTCAAGCATCCGCAGGGGATCGCGGCGGGCATCCGCGCCCTGCGCGGTTAAACAAAAATCGCGGCACGAATGCCGCGACCTTTGGATGCGAAGGAAAGCGTACTACGCCGCCGACTTCGCCAGCGTGCGGATGCACTTGGCGCACAGCGTCTTCTGGACCAGGTTGCCCTTCTCCAAAACGCTGACCTTCTGCAAATTCGGTTTGAATTTGCGGTTGGTGGCGCGCTGGGAGAACGAGCGGTTGTGGCCGAAGGTCGTCGTCTTGCCGCAATGAGCACATTTAGCCATCGTACAAACATCCTTTCTTGATGATTCCGATACCACTGCCTTTTCTCAAAGGCACGGCATTTTACCACACAACGCAACCTTCTTCAAGGCAGGATGTTAAAATAGAAGCATACACTGCCCATGCCCCCGGCAGATGGGCTTGACCTGAAAATACGCCGTCACGCGCGTCCGGCGGACGGCATCAATGGTAATATTGGCAACTTACGCGCAGTCAACCGACAGAACAAGAGGAAACCAAACCCATGGGCGAAGAAACCACATCACTGGGCGGGATCCACATCTCGCCGAACGCGGTCGCCACGATCGCGTATCATGCCACCCTGCGTTCCTACGGCGTGGTGGGGCTGGCCCCCAAGAACCTGGCCGACGGACTGGTGCATTCCATCACGCGCGAGCCGACCCGCGGCGTGACCGTGCGCTACGACGGCGAAAGCATCGACATCGAGATCCACGTCATCGTGGAATACGGCACGCGCATCAACTCGGTGGCCGAAAGCGTGGCCAACACGGTCCGCTTCCATGTGGAAAAGGCGCTGGGGCTTAAGGTTACCAGCGTCAACGTCCACATCGCGGGGCTGCGCGTGAGCAACACAGATTAGGAGGCCTGGATCTTTCATGGCTGTAGATAACGCACGTGTAGAGAAATTTCGCAAACAACCCATCGACGGCCAGTCATTGAAACGGCTGGTCGAGGCGGGGCTGACCTGGCTGCGCACCAACCAGCAGACGGTCAATGCGCTGAACGTCTTCCCCGTCCCCGACGGCGACACCGGCACAAACATGCTCCTGACCATGACCTCGGCCTACAACGAGATCAAGGATTCGGGTGAACGTCACCTCGGCAGGATGGCCACCGCCGTTTCACAGGGCGCGCTGATGGGTGCGCGCGGCAACTCGGGTGTGATCCTCTCGCAGTTGTGGCGCGGATTTGCGCGCGGCGTCCACGATAAGGAAATGCTGGACGTGCCGACCTTGGTCAAGGCCTTCGCCGAGATGCGCGACACCGCCTACAAGGGCGTCGTCCGTCCGGTGGAGGGCACGATCCTGACCGTCGCCAAGGGCATCGCCGCGGGTACGGAAGCAGGCCAGGGGTCCGCGCGGGATGTGATCGACCTGTTCGAGATCGCGGTCAAATCTGCCGATGAGGCGGTCCTCTCGACGCCCGAACTGTTGCCCGTCCTCAAACAGGCCGGCGTGGTCGACTCGGGTGGCAAGGGCCTGTACTTCATTCTCGAAGGTATGCTGCGTCACATCTACGGCGAGCCGCTGGATACGCCCACCATGAGCGTGCAGCCGCTTTCGGCCATGAGCATGCAGGACGCGATGGAGG
The DNA here is from genome assembly GCA_938008865.1 of uncultured Anaerolineales bacterium. GTDB lineage: Bacteria > Chloroflexota > Anaerolineae > Anaerolineales > Villigracilaceae > JACPVF01. The sequence goes on along the minus strand of CALLJA010000202.1, from coordinate 3,516 downwards.
AAGTGGAGGAGGGCCAGGACTACGAAGTGGTGGTGGACTTCTTCCCGCAGGGTGAGTTGAACCTGCCCGCTTTTTACGGCAAGCTCGAAGAAATGGGCACCTCCATCCAGGTGGGTGAAGGCGACGGCATGTACCGCATGCACATCCACGTGCCGACCGAGAAACGCTACGAGCCCATCGATTACATCATGGGGCTGGGGACCATCACCAAGGTGGCCATCGAAAACCTGCTGGCCCAGATGGACGACATCCAGAAGAGCAAGAAGGCGGCGCGCATCGAGTTCGCCGCCGTGGAGCCCGGGCAGATCGCTGTGGTGGTGGTCTCACCGGGCGCGGGCCTGAGCCGCATCTTCGCCAGCCTGGGCGTGGCGGCCGTGGTTGAGGGCGGGCAGACCATGAACCCGTCCACGCAGGATATTTTGCAGTCGTTCGAGAACCTGCCGACCGACAAGGTTGTCATCCTGCCGAACAACAAGAACATCGTCATGGCCGCCAACCAGGCCAAACAGGTGACGGTCAAGCAGGTGGCCGTGGTGCCGACCCGCACCGTGCCGCAGGGCCTGGCCGCCATGCTCTCGCTCACCCCCGAAGGCGACCTGGACGCGGTGGCCGAGAAGATGACCCGCGCTGCAAGCATGGTCAAGACGGGCGAGATCACCGTCGCCACCCGCACGGTGGAGATCGATGGCGTGAACGTCGAAAGCGGGCAGGTCATTGCGCTGCTGGACGGCAAGCTGGTGCTCTCGGCCAACAGCGTGGAGGAGGGCGTGCTGGGCTTCCTCGAAAAAGCCGATGCGGCCAACCACGAACTGGTCACGCTCTTCCACGGCGAGGGCATGACCCATGCCGAAGCAAACCGCATCAAGGATACGATCAGCGGAAAATATCCCGCGCTCGAGGTCGAGGTGCAGGAAGGCGGCCAGCCGCACTATCAGTTCATTATTTCGGTCGAATAAGTTTAATCGCAGGTGGGGTGGACTTTACAAGTCCACCCCACCTTTTTTGTTTCCTGCCGCCATGGATGGCGACCAGAGCGTAGAAATGAAACTTGGCATTGTTACCGATTCATCTTGCGACATCCCCGCTTTTCTCGTGGAGCAGCACGGCCTGGAAGTGATTCCCTCGATCCTCGTGCTGGACGGGAAGGAATACATTGACGGGCAGACCATCACCCGCGATGAGTTCTATCGACGGCTGCCCGCGCTGCGCACCCCGCCGACGACGGCTGCGCCTGCGATGGGCGAATATGCATCCCGTTACGAGTCTCTGCTCAGCCGCGGATGCGAGCAGGTGCTGTCCATCCATGCGGCGGGGAAGTTGACCTCTATCGTGGATACGGCCCGCCTGGCTGCGCGGGATTTCGCGGGCCGAGTCGCCTGTGTGGATAGCGGCTCGCTCTCGTTGGGGCTGGGCTTTCAGGTATTGGCCGCCGCCGAAGCCGCCGAGATGGGATTGCAGGCCGCGCTGGCCGCCATCGAGTCGACACAGAAGCGGCTGAAAGTCAACGCCGCGCTGGACACGATGGAATACCTGCGTCGCAGCGGACGCGTGCCCGGAGCGGTGGCCGCGCTGGGCGGACTACTCTCGATCAAACCGCTGGTGAACCTGACAGGCGGCGTGGTCAAGGCGGTTGCTGCCGTGCGCACGACCCATCAGGCAGACGAACGTCTGCTAAATTCCTTGCTGGAGTTGGGACCGCTGGAACGCCTGGCAGTGCTGCATTCGGGCTTTGAATCGCGTGCGCGGAAATTCCTGGATATACTGATGCGGAAAGCCAGTCAGTCTGTGCCGCGCGACATCCTGCTGGTCAACGTGACCACGGTCATTGGCACGCACGTCGGCCCGCATGGATTGGGGTTTGCGGCGATTAAGGCCGACTGATTTCAATTTAAACAAAAACGCCCGGCGTATGCCGGGCGTTTTTGTTTATGTTCGGTCATCTCTTCGCTATACTTGATCCACGCTTCAGCAGGTTTCCTTTGAGGATCACCGTACGGGCGGAGCGGTTGGGGTTGGACAAACGTTGGAAGAGCAGTTCGGTGGCAGTGCGGCCAATCTCCTCGGTGGGCTGGGCAATAACCGTGATGGGCGGGTCGACGAACTCGCCCCACTCGGTCACATCGAAGCCGACCAAAGCGAACTCATCGGGGATCTTTATCTTAAACTCGCGCGCAGCCTGGAAAACACCGGCGGTCAACATACTATTGCTGGTGAAGATGGCGTCGGGTTGGTCTGCGTTTTGCAGCAGGGCGGTGGCAGCTGAAAAGCCCGAACGGATTCGCGGGGAGACGAACTCCGCTGAAAACGGAGTCAGGCCGTGGTCCCGGAGCGCGTTGACAAATCCCTGATGACGTTCCTGACCCGTGGCGCTGGCGTCGCCAAACAGGCCCGCGATCTTGCGATAGCCGTTGGCGAGCAGGTGCTCGGTCAACTCATAGGCGGCGCTGACGTTATCGAGCAGGACCATGTCCGCTTCCTTGTTATGTACCAGACGGTCGATGATGACAGTGGGGATGTCGAAGTGGAAGTCGCCCGCTTGCGAACTGAACTGGTGCGTGGGCGAGAAGATGATGCCCGACACATTCTCGTCGTGCAGAAGATTTAGGTAGAGCATTTCCTTTTCTGGATTCTCGTCGGTGTTACACATCAGTACGGAATAGCCCTGCTCGTAGGCGGCATCCTCCACGGCACGACCGATGGCGGTGAAGAATGGATTGCGAATGTCCGAGACAACCAACCCGATCTTGGCGCTTTTTTGCGCGCGCAGACTGCGTGCCACCAGATTGGGACGGTAGTTGAGTTGGGCAATGGCAGCCATCACGCGTTCGCGTGTCTCAGGGCGAATGGGGGGTTTGTTAGCCAGCACCCTGGACACGGTAGCGGTGGATACCCCCGCAGCTTTAGCAACATCTTTGATGCTTGTCATGAGATCATTATAACATTCTATGTAATGAAATATGAAAACGATTACTGTAAAATAACTATTTTCCGTCATTATTTTAATAGCACATTTCGAAAACGACAGATAAAACGCTAATATATGTAGAATACAGCTGTATAAATTAGAGTGTCTTGTCTGAAAAAAATTTCCTATTGACAATAGGAATGTAATCGATTACAATTTTCCTTGTAAGAATAATATTTAATCTTCACACCTAACGACCGTCTCCCGAGGTCCAAATGTTGGAACTAAGTGCAGAGCAAATCAAGTTGAACGCTTCGCCAAAAAGCAAGGATGAGGCGATTCGGCAGGTTGCGCAATTACTGATCGAGAACGGCAACATCGATCCGCGCTATCTGGACAGCATGTTCCACCGCGAGCAGGTCTCGAATACCTACCTGGCCAACGGCATTTCCATCCCGCATGGCATGCCAGAGAACCGCGAGTTCATCCTCAAGACAGGCATCGCCGTCTTGCAAGTGCCTGCGGGCGTGACGTGGAACGAAGGCGAAACCGTCCAGCTTGTGGTCGGCATCGCCGCCAAATCAGATGAGCATCTCGGCATCCTGCGCAAG
>CALLJA010000201.1 GCA_938008865.1 uncultured Anaerolineales bacterium | reverse complement strand
TTGAACATGCGTGCTATAATCCCACATCATCGCCGTCGTTAGTCGGGATTGCCCGGCTAACGATTTATCATCCACCCACCCATCCCGAACACAATCCATGTCCTTCGCCCACCTGCACGTCCACACCGAATACTCGATGCTCGACGGCTTCTCGAACATCAAGAAGCTGGTCAAGCGCGTCAAGGAAATGGACATGCCTGCTGTGGCCATTACCGACCATGGCACGATGTTCGGGGTGATCGACTTTTACAACGCCGCCACCGCTGCGGGGGTCAAGCCCATCATCGGGCTGGAGGCTTACATGGCGGCGCGCGGCATGACCGACCGCGATCCCAAGCTTGACAAGAAATCCTTCCATCTTCTGCTGTTGGCTGAGAACGAGACGGGCTATCGTAACTTGTTGAGCATCGCCTCGGCGGCGCAGCTCAACGGCTTTTATTACTACCCGCGCATCGACCACGACTTCCTGGCGGCTCATTCCGAAGGGCTGATCTGCACCTCGGGCTGCATGTCGGCTGAGATTCCGCGCGCCCTGCTGGAGGAGAATCCGCAGGAAGCGGTGCGCCGCATGAACTGGTACTACGACGTCTTCGGCAAAGACCGCTTCTTCGTCGAGTTGCAGCACCACAACATCAAAGAGATTACCGACCTCAACCGCCGCCTGCTCGAACTGGGCGTGCGCTACGAGTCGCGCTACATTGCCACCAACGACGTCCACTATATCAACCAGACCGACGCGCGCTTGCAAGACGTGCTGCTGGCCATCCAGACCAACACTACGCTCAACGATCCCGACCGCATGCGCATGACGGACGACTCGTACTACCTGCGCACCCCGCAGGAGATGGCAACCCTGTTCGCGGAAGTGCCCGAGTCGCTCAGCAACACACTGATGATCGCCGAGCGCTGCAACGTGGACCTGTCGTTCAAGGGCTATCACCTGCCCGAGTTCCCCGTCCCCGAAGGCTACACCGCCGAGACCTATCTGCGCCACCTGTGCGAGCGCGGACTGGAAAAGCGCTACCACGAGGACGCCACCAGCGCCCGCGTGCTCGACCGCCTCAACTACGAGTTGGGCGTCATCCACACCATGGGCTTCGACGCCTACTTCCTGATCGTGTGGGACTTGTGCCGCCACGCCAAGGATCACGGCATCTGGTTCAACGCGCGCGGATCGGCGGCTGGCTCCATTGTGGCCTACGCGCTCGAGATCACCATGGTCGACCCGCTCGAACACGACTTGATCTTCGAACGTTTCCTCAACCCGGGCCGCATCTCCATGCCCGATATCGACCTCGACTTCCGCGACGACCGCCGCGGCGAGATGCTCGAATACTGCGCCCGCAAATATGGCGACGACAAGGTGGCACAGATCATCACCTTTGGCACAATGGGTACCAAGGCCGCCCTGCGCGACGTGGCCCGTGTGATGGAAATCCCCCTGCCCGAGGTGGACCGCCTCGCCAAACTGGTACCCTTTGTCTCAGGCAAAGGCGCGACGATGGACGACGCGCTGGCCGTGCCCGATTTCAAGAAAATCTACGAGTCCTCGCCGCAGATGCGCGAGTTGGTGGACACGGCCGCCAAAATGGAAGGAACCGTCCGCAATGCCGGCACGCATGCCGCGGGCGTCGTCATCGCCGACAAATCGCTGGTGGAATACCTGCCACTGCACCGCCCCACCTCGGGTGCGGAAGACACCGCCGTCAAATCGGTGACGCAATTCGAGATGGGCATCCTCGACTCGCTGGGCATGCTCAAGGTCGACTTCCTCGGCCTGGCGACGCTCTCCGTCATGGCGCGCGCCTGCGACCTGATCGAGAAGCGGCATGGCATTCACTTCGACCTGAGCAACATCCCGCTCGACGACAAGAAATCCTTCGAACTGATGGGCGCGGGGCACACCCTGGGCGTGTTCCAGCTCGAAGGCGGCGGCATGACCCGCTGGCTGGTCCAGATGAAGCCGCAGACGCTGGACAACGTCATCGCGATGGTGGCGCTCTATCGTCCGGGCCCGATGGCCTTCATCCCCGACTACATCGCGCGTATGCACGGCGAGGCCGAGGTCGAGTACCGCCACGAGTCGCTCAAGCCCATCTTCCAGGATACCTATGGCATCCCCGTTTATCAGGAACAACTGATGAACGCCGCCGTTCAACTGGCGGGCTACACCCAGTCTGAGGCCGATGACCTGCGCAAGGCCATCTCGAAGAAGATCGCAGACAAGATCCAGAAGCACCGCCATAAATTCGTCGAGGGCGCCAGCAAGAAGGGCATGTCCGCTGAAACTGCCGACCTGATTTTCTCGGACTGGGAAGAGTTTGCGCGCTACGGCTTCAACAAATCGCACGCTGCCGATTACGGCGTGATCGCCGTGCAGACGGCCTATCTCAAGGCGCATTATCCCGCCGAGTACATGAGCGCGCTCATGTCGGTCACGCGCAACGAGACCGAGAAGGTGGCGCTCTACATCGCGGACGCGCGCGCCATGGGCGTGCCCGTGCTGGCGCCCGATGTCAACGCCTCGGAATGGGACTTCGCCATTGAAGACAGCGACGGGAAACCCAGCATCCGCTTCGGCTATGGCGCGGTCAAGAATGTCGGCGAGAACGCCGTCACGCCGATCATTGAAGCGCGCAAGCAGAGCCGATTCACCGACCTGAACGACTTCGCCCGCCGCGTGGACCTGCGCACCGTGGGCAAGCGCGCCCTGGAATGTCTCATCAAGGTCGGTGCGATGGACTCGTTCGGCGACCGCGCCGCCCTGCTCGACTCGCTCGACACCATCACCGCCTCCAGCGCCAGCCACTTCCGCGCCGCCGACGCGGGCCAGATGTCGCTTTTCGGCGGCTCGACCGGCGTGGCTGACGAGATCCGCCTGGTCAGGACCTCGAAGATCGAGAAGCGCGAAATGCTCAACTGGGAGCGTGAGTTGATCGGCCTGTACATCTCCGACCACCCGCTCTCCGAGTACCAGGCTACGCTCACGCAGCTCGTTTCCTATTTCTCGGCGCAACTGCCCGAGGCCCAGCACGAGGAGAAGGTCCGCGTGGCAGGCCTGGTCACGGTGGTGCGTCCCTACGTCACCAAGCAGGGCAAGCCGATGGGCTTCGTCACCATCGAAGACATTCAGGGCAACATCGAACTGGTGCTCTTCCCCAAGACCTGGACGCAGTTCCAGCCTGTGCTGGAAACAGGCAAGGTCATCCTCGTTGAAGGCAAGGTGGATGCACAATCCACGCCGCCCAAGATTTTGGTGGACGCGATCAAGACCGAGTTCAAATATCTCGTGTCAGTGGATGGGACTCCGCAGCCGCCCGCCGCCCCTGCGACCTTGAAGCCGCGCAGCGAAGCAGAAGCACCGCGCCGACCGAATGCGACACCGTCCGCGCCGAAGCCTGCTCCCGCGCCAGCAGCGGTCTCTCAGCCCAAGCCGACTCCCGTCGCCCCCAAGGCCACGCCGCCCACGTCCGCGAAGAAGGTCAGCGAGCCCGTGCCTGCTTACCCCCCCGCTTCCCCCCCATTTTCGGGGAAAATGG
>CALLJA010000200.1 GCA_938008865.1 uncultured Anaerolineales bacterium | reverse complement strand
TACAGCGGATTCGTCCTGCCGCACCGTTTCGGCCAGTCGAATCAGTCGCTCAAGGATTGGATCGTGGACGAGTTGAAGGGCCTGGCCATTGGCGCGCCTATTGGTCTGATCCTGCTCGAACTGGTCTATCTGGCCCTGCGGCTGACGGGGTCCGCGTGGTGGCTGTGGGTGGCGGGCGGGCTGCTGGTCTTCAATGTGCTGCTCTCGAATCTGGCGCCTGTGCTGATTATGCCGCTCTTCAATAAATATGTTCCGCTGGGCGAGGAACACAAGGAATTGGAAGAACGCCTGCTGCGGCTGGCGGAGCGCGCCAATACCAAGGTGCAAGGCGTGTTCAAATTCGATATGTCCAAACGGACCAAGGCCGCCAATGCCGCGCTGACAGGCCTCGGCAATACGCGCCGCATCATCCTGGGCGATACGCTCATCAACGAGTTCACCCCCGACGAGATCGAAACCGTCCTGGCCCACGAGCTGGGACATCAAGTCCACAAGGACATCTTGTTCCTCATTGCCACGGGCACATTGACCACATCGCTGGGCTTGTATCTGGCGTCGTTGTTCATGAACTTCGCCGTCGGATATTTTTCCTTCCAGTCCGTGGCGGACGTGGCCGCCTTCCCCGCCTTCATGCTCATCTTGAGCGTTTACGGCCTGTTGACCCAACCGCTTAGCAACGCCCTGTCTCGTTGGCGTGAGAACATGGCCGATGACTATGCTTTACAATCCACGGGCAAGGGCGAGGCATTTGCCTCTGCATTCACGCGGCTGGCGAATCAAAACCTGGGCGAGATCAACCCCGAGAAGTGGGTGGTCTTCATGTTCTATTCGCATCCGCCGCTTGGCGAACGGATCGATAAAGCCAAACGATACGCATAAAAGGCTGCGGCGGAGGTTCACTCCGCCGCAGCCTTTTATGTTGATCTTTGTTTTCTTTGCAACAGCAATGGACCGAGGCGATCCTCCAGCCAGCCGAAGCTTAGCTCGAACCAGGGCGTGACCCCCAGCCACCACGGTACGTAGATGACCCGCCGCGGATGTCGAATCAGCCGCTCGATGCGCCCGGCGACATAATCCGCGCTGACGCCCATCCGCTCGGTGGGGACGTGCCCGCCGTTCTCTCGCCCTACGGCCGATTCGCAAAACTCCGTGCGAACAGGTCCCGCCCGCACCACGCTGACGTTCACTCCCGTGTTGTGTGTCTCACGGTGCAACGCGGTGGTGAAGGCATCTATAAAAGACTTGGTGGCGGCGTACAGCGCAATCCCCTGGCTGGGAATACTGCCCGACACCGACCCGACGTTGATGACGTGGCCACGTTTCCGCGCGAGCATGCCCGGCAGGAATAGTCGGGTCAAATGGACGGTGGCTTCCACGTTGACGCATAGCATCTCGCGGACAGTCTCCCACGGCATCTTCGAGAAGTAGCCATACCAGCCAAATCCCGCATTATTGACCAACACATCCGTTTCGCGGATTTGTTCGAAGACGCGGACGCGTTCCGCCTCGGAGTGTAGGTCTGCGGCGAGGACTTCGGCGTTGCCGATCTCCGCTTGTAGCCCCAGCAGACGCTCCAGCCGCCGTGCCACGAGGGTCACCCGCCAGCCCGCGGCAGCCAGTCGGCGCGCGGTGGCGGCCCCGATTCCGCTCGAAGCGCCCGTGACGACGGCGGTCCCGACCTTCATCCTTACAGCAGGTCTTCCATCAATTCCATCGGGACGACAGCCGCACCCACGATGCCAGGTCCCGTGTGGACGCCCAGCACGGGCGAGATGCGCATGACTTCCTCTTTAGCCACGTTGAGTTTGGTGCGCAGCAGCGCGGCCAGTTCGTCGGCCTTATCGCCGAAACGTCCGTGCAGGATGGTGACCCAGACGGGCCTGCTGCCGAACATGCCTTGCAGGTGGTCGCCCAGCGTGCCGATAGCCTTGGGCATGGTGCGCGCGCTGGTGACGGTGCTGTACTTGCCGTCCGAGCGCTCCACAC
>CALLJA010000199.1 GCA_938008865.1 uncultured Anaerolineales bacterium | reverse complement strand
CCGCCGCGGCTGCTGATGATGGTATAGCCCTTGTAATCGGGTTCGAGCAACAGATTGAGCGTTTCGAGCCAGGCAGGCAGGTCGGCACTGGCCAGGAAGGGCGGCTGACCCTTGACCACCGCATCGCCGATAAAGACCACCTTTTCCTCGGGCAGCGTGACCCAGATCGCGCCCAACGAGGGGCCGGGCCGGCTTTCGAGCAGAATCGGGCCGCCGTCCCAGTACAGGGCCAGGTGTTCGCTGAATGAAATCTCGGGCGGCGCCCAGCGGACACTGCCCAGCCCGGGGATGGATTCCCATTCCGCGCCGGTCTCGTCACCCTGGGCCTTGAAGGTGGTCGGGCGCACGCGGAAGGTCTGCGCGGTCTTCTCGTGCGCGATGACGGTGCAGTCCATGGCGCGCGCGCCGATGGTGCGGTCGGGATGGCCGTCCAGGTTGATGAGCACCCGCTCCGGGCCGCCGCTCAGGTTCATGAGCGAGGCGCGCCAGGTGCGGCTGTCTTCGGGCGAGGGCGGAGCGTCGATCTGGACCAGGCCGCGCGGGCGCACAATCACGCCCAGCACGACGCCAGGATACTGGTCTTCTATGTAAACGGTTTTGGTAATGGCGTGCATGGGTCTCCTGGGAGAATTAGTGTTCGGTTTCCAGTTTCAGGCGGCCGGTCTGGCGGGTGAGTTTGCCGGTCTTGCGGGCGCGGGCCACGGGCAGGGTCATCCAGAAGGTGGCGCCCTTATCGACTTCGCTCTCGACCCAGATGCGCCCGCCGTGCCCCAGCACGGCCAGGCGGCAGAAGGCCAACCCCACCCCCAACCCGGACGGCATCTTGTTCTTGCCGCGCAGGCGGATGAATTTCTCGAAGATGCGCTCCTGCTCGGAGGGCGGGATACCCGGGCCGCTGTCGCGCACCCACATCTTCACCCAGTCGGCGTTCTCCACGCGGCCGCCGATCTCGATCTGGCCTTCGGGCGGGGTGAATTTGATGGCGTTCTCGAGCAGGTTGATGAACACGCGGTGGACCATGTCCACATCCACCGAGATAAGCGGCACACCCAGCGACAGATTCTTGACCACCACCTGCCGTCGGCCGGAAGCGCCCGGTTCCACATCACGGATGGCTTCGTCCACCAGCGCAGCCGGGTCGATGGGCTGCTGGTCGATGATCTGCTGGCCCGACTCGAGGCGGCTGATATCCAGCAGTGAGTTGACCAGCCGCTGGATACGCCCGGTCGAATTGAGCGCAATGGCCAGCATCGCCAGGGTCGACTCATCTTGCGGGATCATGTCTTTCAGCATGTCGAGGCTGGAGACGATGTTCGCCAGCGGCGAGCGCAGGTCGTGATAGATCATGGCGGTCATGTCGTCGCGCAGGGCATCCAGTTCGCGGCGCTCGGTAATGTCGCGCAGGATCCACTGCACCGAATCCGATTCTTCGAACTTCACACGGCGCGCATGGACCTCGACCGGCACGTAACTGCCGTCCTGGCGGTGCAGGGTCGATTCGTAACTGCAATCGCGTTCGCGCAGCACTTCGAACTGCATCCCGACCTTGCTCCAGTTGACGTCGTGCAGCTGGTCGATCTTCAAGCCGCGCAGTTCTTCGGAGGAATACGCGCTGATCTTGACGGCCTGGCGGTTGGTCTCCAACACATAGCCGCTCCAATCGGTGACGAGGATCGAGTCGATGCTGTCCTCGAAGAGTTCCTGGTAGTGCTCGTGTGCCGCCTGCAATCGTTCGAAAAGCAGCGCGTTCTGGATGGTGGTGCCCGCCAGGCTGCCCAGGCCGGTCATCACCAGCAGGGCGTCGGGGTCGAACTCCTTGGCGACCGGGTTGATGGCTTGCAGCACGCCAATTACCCTGCCCTGCGTCTGGATCGGCGCATAGGCCACGGCGCGCATTTCGATACCGCTGAACTTGTCCACGTCGCCATAACGTTTGTCCTGGCTGACCTTCGGCACCACCATGCCGCGCCCTTCACGGTGCGCGGCCATGCCCGCCAGCCCCTGCCCGGCAGGGATGCGGCGATCGATGATATTGCCCGAATTCTGGCCGGTCGCGGCACGATAGACCAGGTCGCCACTGGAATCAAGCAGGGCCAGCGCCACCGTCTCCACCTGGAGCGCCTGCATGGTCTGGTTGAGGATGCGCTGCCAGACCTCGCGCATCTCCAGCGACGAGTTGATGGTGGCCGCGCCTTCGGCCAGCGCCGACATGACTCGCGCCGTGCGCTGGCTCTCGGTGTACAGGCGCGCGTTCAACACGGCCACACTGGCCTGGTCGGCGATGGCCTGCATCAGTTTCAGGTGTTCATCATTAAAAGCGTTGGGCGTCGAGTGGACCAGGGTCAGCACGCCCACCAGCCGCTCGCGCGCCAGCAGAGGCACGCAGATGGCCGATTTCGCCCCCGATTTATTTGCAGCGTCGTCCTCGCGGCGCAGCCAGCGTTCGTCGAGACTGGTATCGGGCACGAGCGCCGCCTTGCGGTTGCGCACCACCCAGCCCGCCAGCCCGCGCTCAACCGTCTCACGCAATTGCTGCGTGGTGTGGTCGTGGAAGCGCGCCCCGTACACGATGGTGGCGTCGATCGGTTTGCCGGTATCGTCCATCACCACGATGCTCCCGCGTTCGCCGCCCACGTTCTGAAGCGCGGCAAACAACAGGCGCTGCAACACCGTCCTCAGGTCGAGGGCGGTGGCTACTTCGCGGCTGACGCCGATCAGCAATTCAAGCAATGCGCGATTACGATCTGGTTGGGTCATAAGGCTTCCTGTCACATCATACCACGCACTCATCCGGGGGATGTTCACAATTTCAAAGGGCGCGGACAAGTCCCATAAAAAAGTATAGCACATCCCACAGCGCCGTAACAACCGTTTTCTGCG
>CALLJA010000198.1 GCA_938008865.1 uncultured Anaerolineales bacterium | reverse complement strand
TTCAGCAGCAGGGTCATGACCTCGGTGCCGTAGCCCTGGTTCCAGACCGACTTCTCGCCGACCATGATGCCCAGTTCCGCCGAGCGGACCACCCAATCGAGGTCGAACACCGCGCAGTTGCCGATCAGCGTCCAGCCGTCGCCGTCCTTCATCTCGATGGACATCGGCCTCTGGTGCGGGTCGCGGTTCTGCAGCCCATCGAACCACTTTTCCTCGTCCAGGCTCGACATGGGCAGGTAAAGCGAAAGTCCGCGCGTCACTTCAGGGTCGTTGACCCAGACGTAGAACTTTTGCACATCCTCACGCTCGACGGCGCGCAGACGCACGCGCTCTCCGCAAATAATGCTCATTCGGATGCTCCGTTCATCAGGAAATTGGCCGCCTCCCAAGGCGAGAGATCGCGCTTCGCCATGCGCTCCACGGTCTGCTGAATCTTCTGCGGCGGGACGCTCGCGCTGAAACGCGCCACCAGCGCCTCCTGGATCAACATCTCCAACTCGACCTCGAGCCTGGCTCGCTCACGAGCGGCCCAATCCCCGCTCGAGCGGAGATGCTCCGCATGGCGGGCGATGGCCTCAACCAGTTCGGGGATGCCGCGCCCTTCGGTCGAGACCGTCTTCTGAATGGGCGGAATCCACATCTGCTTGTCGATAGGCAGGTCCACCGCCACCGACATGTACTGCCCGTGGTGACGAAAGACACGCTGGGCCGGGTGAGCCAGCTCCAGCGTGGACTTGAGTGCCCGTTCGGTGTTTTCGACCCCGGGACGGTCAGCCTTGTTGATCACCAAAATATCGGCGATCTCCAGGATGCCCGCCTTGATGGCCTGGATGTCGTCACCCAGGCCGGGCGCCTCCACCACCAGGGTGGTATGCGCCAGGCGCGCAATGTCCACTTCGCTCTGACCCGCGCCCACGGTCTCGATTAGGATCACATCGAAGCCCGCCGCGTCGAACACCTGCACCATACCCGCGGTGGCCTGGGCCAGCCCGCCGAGGGACCCGCGCGAAGCCATCGAACGGATGAAGACGTTCGGGTCGCCGCTCAGGTCGCGCATACGCACGCGGTCTCCCAATACCGCCCCACCCGTGAACGGACTGGACGGGTCCACGGCCACGACAGCCACGCGCTGATCCGCTTGTTTGCGGTAGTGCAAGGCCAGTTGGTTGACCAGCGAAGATTTGCCCGTGCCGGGCGCGCCCGTCACGCCGACCAGGTGCGCCCGTCCTGTGTGTGGGAAGAGGTCCGTCAGCGCGGCGCGGCCTTCGGGCGAATCGTTCTCGACCTGGGTCAACAAGCGAGCCAGCGACAGCCTGTCACCGGCCAGGATGGAAGCGGCCAGCGTCACGAGCGGTTAAGCCTTTTCAGCCAGCGCGCCGCGGATGTCGTTGATGATGTCTTCGGTGTTGGCGCCCGGGCCGTACACGCCGGTCACGCCCATTTCCTTCAGCCGCGGCAGGTCTTCGTCGGGGATGATGCCGCCCAGAAAGACCTTGACGTGCGTCTGACCGTTGGCCTTGAGCAGGTCCAGGATGCGCGGGGCCAGCGCCATGTGCGCGCCCGAGAGGATCGACAGGCCGACCACGTCCACGTCCTCTTGCAGGGCGGCTTCCGCGATCATTTCAGGGGTCTGGCGCAGCCCGGTGTAGATGACTTCCATGCCCGCATCGCGCAGGGCGCGGGCCACCACTTTTGCGCCGCGGTCATGCCCGTCCAGGCCGGGCTTGGCGACGAGCACACGAATCTTCTTTTCAGACATACAGCCTCCACGAGGGATAAGTGATTGGATTATACTAGAGGTCTTTTAGGAAAAGAATTTACGAATCGTAATAAGTTTTCGGGCGCACACAACGTCTAGAAATTTACCCAAAGGATTGGAGGCCTATATGCGTGATCTAACGAATGAGATCCTCGAACTGATCCGCCGCACGTCCAGCAGCCTGCCCAACGACGTGGAGGAACGCCTGCGCGCGGCGGTGGAAAAGGAAGCGCCCGGCTCGGCGGCGCGCGGCGCGCTGGAAACCATCCTCAAGAACATCGAGCTTTCGCGCGCCAACTCCACGCCCATCTGCCAGGACACGGGCACGCCCATCTTCCACGTGTATTACCCCGAGGTCTGTTGCAGCACGCGCAAGATCCGCGAGCAGATCCGCGCCGCTTTGGCGGAGGCCACCAAACGGTCCTATATGCGGCCGAACGCGGTGGATGCCATCTACGACAATAACACCGGTGACAACCTGGGCGGCGACGATTTTCCCTACATCCATTTCGAAGAGGTCGAACCCGACAAGCCGCTGGTCATCGAGTTGATGCTCAAGGGCGGTGGATGCGAGAACGTTGGGCGGCAGTATTCCCTGCCCGATAACCATCTCGGCGCGGGCCGCGATATGGCTGGCGTCCGCAAGGTGGTGTTGGACGCCGTCCAAAAGGCACAGGGACAGGGCTGCGCGCCCGGCATCCTGGGCGTGGCCATCGGCGGCAACCGCGGACTGTCCTATACCAAGTCGAAGGAAGTGCTGTTCGATAAGCTCGGCACCCGCAACGCGGACCCCAACCTGGCGGAACTCGAAGAGCGCCTGACCTCGGAAGCCAACCAGATGGGCATTGGCCCGATGGGCTTCGGCGGCCAGACCACGGTCATCGACACGAAGATCACCGGCCTGCACCGCCTGCCCGCCTCGTACTTCGTCTCGGTCTCGTACATGTGCTGGGCCTACCGCCGCCGCAAGATGACAGTCTGGGAAGATAGGGTCGAATACGATTAATTTGCAGGGGCGTCCCGCCGGGACGCCTGCACAGGAGAAAACCATGCGATCGATTACCACCCCCATCAGCGATGACCTCGTCCGCGAACTCAAGGTCGGCGAACCTGTGCTGCTCTCGGGCATCATGGTCACGGGCCGCGACGCCGCCCACAAATGGTTGATCGAGACCTTCATCAAGAAGACCCGCGAGCCAAAGGACGGCGACCTGCAAGTGTACGAGGATCTGAAGCGGCTGCTGGACGGCAGCATCATCTATCACTGCGGACCCGTCGTCAGCGGGCTGGACACGAAGGAGTACAAGTTTCTGGCGGCGGGGCCGACCACCTCGATCCGCGAGGAGCCATACCAAGCCGACGTGATGAAGCATTTCAACGTCAAGGGCGTGATCGGCAAGGGCGGCATGGGCGCGAAGACGCTCAAGGGCTGCCAGGAGGGGCCGTTCGTGTACTTCCACGCCATCGGCGGCGCGGCCTCGTACATTGCCCAGTCGGTGCAAAAGGTATTGGGCGTCTACAAGATGGAATTCGGCGTGCCTGAGGCCATGTGGGTCATCGAGGTCAAGGACTTCCCCGTGGTGGTCACCATGGACTCGCACGGCGGCAGCCAGCACGCAGTCATCGACGAAGCATCCAGGCAGGTGCTCGACGACCTGCTGGCAAAACCCTACTAAAAGCCGAAAATCCGAAGCTGCAGCGGCTTCGGATTTTTATTTTCGCTTATTCTCACGCATAAAACTTCGGTGTATACTGACAGCATCTCTCCCCCGGAGGCTTTGTCCATGAAACGAGCAGTCAGTATCAGCATTGGGTCGTCCAAACGCAATAAGGCCGTGGAAGTGACCCTGCTCGGGGAAAAGGTCAGCATCGAACGCATCGGCACCGACGGCGACATGGAAGCCGCGGCCCTCAAATACAAGGAACTCGACGGCCTGGTGGACGCCTTCGGCGTGGGCGGCGGCGACCTGGGCCTGATGGTGGACGACAAATGGTACCCACTTTATTCGGTCCAACCCATGGTACGCTTCATCAAAAAGACACCCGTGGTAGATGGCACCGGCCTGAAGATTACGCTCGAGCGTAAATCCGCGGAGTTTTTGGATCAGCATATCAAGGATTACATCGACAAACTCGGGCGCAAGGCCTTCATCATGACCGGCGCTGACCGCTGGGGCATGACCCGCTCTTTCCTGGACAGCGGATACGAGTGCGTGTTCGGAGACCTGATGTTCTCGCTTGGCATCCCGATCCCGTTGCGCTCAGACAAACAACTCAAGACCATGGCGGCCCTGTTCATGCCGCTGGCCGGGCGGCTGCCCTTCGAGTGGGTCTACCCGACCGGCGAAAAGCAGGAACAGCGCAAGCCGAAACATACCGACCTGTTCCAGTGGGCCACCGTCATCGCGGGCGACTGCCACTACATCAAACGTTACATGCCCGATGACATGCACGGCAAGATCGTCGTCACCAATACCACCACGCCCGAAGACGTGGAACTCTTCCGCAAGAGCGGCGTGAAATACCTGCTGACCACCACCCCCGTGCTGGAGGGACGCTCCTTCGGCACCAACATGATGGAAGCCGCCCTGATCGCCGTCTCCGGCAAGGGACGCCAGCTCACCCGCGACGAGTACAACGAAATGCTGGATAAGCTCGACTTCCACCCCACCCTACAGGAATTGAACTAACCCGAAGATGGAGGCAGGCCGGGCTCCGCGCTCCGGGCCTGATCTGCAAAAAGACCGAGGAGACATACGAATGGATGCAATCGTCACAGCCGGCGGAATCCCCCAGCCACAGGACCCGCTCTACACCTACGCCAAAGGCGACTCAAAGGCCCTGCTCGACGTGGCCGGCAAACCGATGGTCCAGTGGGTGCTGGACGCGCTCGGCGAAGCCAGAGATGTGGACAACGTCATCGTCGTTGGCCTGACGCCCAAGAGCGGCCTGACCTGCAAGAAACCCCTGCATTACCTCTCGAACCAGGGGCGCATGTTGGCGAACATCGTGGCGGGCGTCAACAAGATGCTCGACCTCAACCCGCAGGCCGAATACGTCCTGATCGTCTCGTCCGACATCCCCGCCCTGCGCGGCGAACACGTGGACTGGCTGATCGAGACCGCCATGCAGACCCGCGAAGACATCTACTACGGTGTCTGCCCGCGCGAGGTAATGGAGACGCGCTTCCCCAACTCGCGCCGCACCTACACCAAACTCAAGGACATGCAGGTCTGCGGGGCCGACATCAACATCGCGCACGTCAGCATGGCCACCGAACACCTCGACATGTGGGAGCAGTTGATCGGCAACCGTAAGAGTCCCATGAAACAGGCAGCCACCATCGGCTTCGGCACCCTGTTCATGCTTGCCACGGGCAATCTCACCCTGGCCGACGCCGTGGAGCGCATCACCAAACGCATCGGCATCACCGGCCGTCCCATCGTCTGGGAACACGCCGAACCCTGCATGGACGTGGACAAGCCGCACCAGTTGGAAATGCTGCGCGAGGACCTGCAAGCCCGCCTCGAAGCGGAAGCCGCCATCCGTGCCGAATCCACCCCCATAGCGGAGTCAGAATCCGCGCCCAAGCCGGTCCGTCGCGCGAGAAAACCTGCCACCCCCAAAGCGGAATCCGCCAAGGCCGCCGCGAAGAAAGCCCCCGCCAAATCCACGAAGAAGCCCGCTGCACCGAAGAAAACCGAGGACAAGCCCGCCCGCATCAAATCGGTGAAGAAGCCTGCGCCCAAGACGCCCAAGGCCAAACCCACGCCCAAGGAAAAAAGCGTGGCAAAGCCGAAGAAAAGCGCCGCCAAGTAGGAGCGGTCAAAGTGTTAAAATGTGTCACTTCACTGAGTGACACATTTTATTTTCAGGAGACCGCATGACTTTCAAATCCATCCTCGAACTCGACGCCCGCCTGTCCGACCAACTGCGTGTGGCCGAAAAACCCGGGCTGCTGCGTTCGATCGCCATCTTCTTTGCCCACTCGGGCGACTCGTGGTTCTGGGGCCTGGCGTTAATCCTGTTATGGTTCGCCATCAAACAGCCCTTCTGGAAAGACTGGTCGGTGTTGGAGTTCACCGGAATCGCCGTGCTGGCGGTCTTCGTGCTGGCCGTCAAGTTCATCGTCCGCCGCCGGCGACCCGAGGGCGAGTGGGGCGGCATCTACCGCAACACGGACCCGCACTCCTTCCCATCGGGGCATGCCGCGCGCGCCTTCCTGATCGCCACCATCGCCACGGCCCTGGGACCTGGCTGGCTGGCCGTCGCCCTATGGATCTGGGCGCCGCTGGTGGCCCTGGCGCGCGTCGCGATGGGCGTGCATTATCTGTCCGATATCGTGGCGGGCGCCATCCTGGGTGTGATTGTGGGATTGATCGGGATGCAGTTTGCCCCGTGGGTGTTGTCGATCACGTCGAGCATTCTGGGATTGTTCATCTAGAGCGAATTTCAACGCAAAGAAGCGAAGGCGCAAAGAGTTTAAAACTCTTTGCGCCT
>CALLJA010000197.1 GCA_938008865.1 uncultured Anaerolineales bacterium | reverse complement strand
TGGCGGTAGGCCAACTGCTCGCGGTACTCGTCGATATCGATGATCTTACGGGCCATGCCCGTCTTCATGGCCATCTCGGCCACGGCGGGCGCTTCCCACAACAGCACGCGCGGGTCCAGCGGCTTGGGGATGATGTACTCGCGTCCGAACTTGATGCTTCCGCCGCCATAGGCGCGGATGACCGAATCAGGCACGTCCTCCTTGGCAAGGGCAGCCAGCGCCTTCGAAGCCGCGAATTTCATCTCCTCGTTAATCTGTCTGGCGCGCACATCCAACGCGCCGCGGAAAATGAACGGGAAGCCAAGCACGTTGTTGACCTGGTTGGCATAGTCCGAGCGACCCGTAGCGATGATGACGTCCTTGCGGGCTTCCTTTGCCAGTTCGGGCTTGATCTCGGGGTCGGGGTTGGCCATGGCGAAGATGATCGGGTCCTTGGCCATCGATTTGACCATTTCGGGCGTCAGCACGTTCGCCACCGACAGGCCGTAGAACACGTCGGAATCGCGCACGGCATCGGCCAGGGTGCGATGTCCCTTGTCGTCAACCGCCAGGCGGTCCTTGTACTTGTTCATGCCCACCGGGCGGCCTTTGTAGACCACGCCCTTGGTATCCACCAGCATGATGTTCTCGCGCTTCACGCCCCAACTGATGGCCAGTTCCGCGCAGGAGATGGCCGAGGCGCCCGCGCCCGAAATAACCAGGCGGATGTCCTCGTGTTTCTTGCCGACGATCTCCAGCGCATTGGCCAGACCCGCCGAGGAGATGATGGCGGTGCCGTGTTGGTCATCGTGGAAGACGGGGATGTCGAGCATCTTCTTGAGTTCTTCCTCGATGTAGAAGCATTCGGGGGCCTTGATGTCCTCCAGGTTGATGCCGCCGAAGGTCGGCGAAATCGCAGCCACCACCTTGATGATCTCGTCGGGGTCGTGAGAATTGACCTCGATGTCGAACACGTCCACGTCGGCAAACTTTTTGAAGAGCACGCCCTTGCCCTCCATGACGGGCTTGCCCGCCAGGGCGCCGCGGTCACCCAGGCCCAGAATGGCCGTGCCGTTCGAAACGACCGCCACCAGGTTGCCCTTCGAGGTGTACTCGTAGGCCAGTTCGGCGTCCTTTTCGATCTCCAGTACGGGTTCGGCCACGCCGGGCGAATACGCCAGGCTCAGGTCGCGCTGGGTGTCCATCGGTTTGGTGGGCACGATCGCCACCTTGCCGGGTTTTCCCTTCAGTCGGTGATATTCCAATGCGTCTTCACGGGTTATTTTGGCCATACTGCCTCCTATGGTGGGTTCTTGGATTTAAACCGTTTTGATTATGGCATGAAAAATTAAAATGGAATAGTTCCGTTTGTCACGTGTTTATCCGCCCTGTGCCCCCGCCAAACAATGAAAATCATCAACCGCGCCCACCGCGCAGGTGTTCCTTCCTGACCACCAATTTCCAGTACAGTCCGCCCAGTTGGCGGAAGGTGCGCAGGATGCGCCACGGGCTGAAGAACTGCGAGGTGCCGTATTTGCGCGAGTAATGATGCACGGGCACTTCGGCGAACACATAACCCAGGTCCTGGATCTTCTTGACCAGTTCGAGGCAGATGGCCCCGCTGACACTTTCCAGTTCGATCTCGGTCAACACTTTGCGCGGGATCAGGCGGAAGTCGCAATCCACGTCACGGATGCGGATGCCGAACATCAGCGCCACCAAGTGGTGATAGGCCTTGCCGATCACGATGCGCAGCAGCGAATCGTTGCGGGCCAGTTTATAGCCGTTGACGGCGTCCACGCCCGGGCGCAGGGCGCGCGCCAGGTCCACCAGTTCGAGCGGGTTGTATTGCGCGTCGCCGTCGGTGTAAAAGACCCAGTCCTTGGTGGCGGCGGCAAAGCCCGTCTTGAGCGCCGCGCCGTATCCCTGGTTGGCGGGGTGATGGATTACGCGCAATTCGGGGTAGCGTACCGTCAACTCGTCGAGCACCTGTCCCGTATAGTCGCGGCTGCCATCGTTCGTCACGATGATTTCGTAATCATCGGTCACCTGGCGCAAGGCCAGCAGCGCCGCCGTGACCATGCTGGCAATCGTCCCGCCGTCGTTGTAGGCGGGGAATACGGCGCTGATACTGGAGACAAGCGGTGGATGAATCATCGCTGAGGACCCTTCTGCACCAAAGCCAGGACGCTCAACCCGAAGGGCAGCCTGCGCGAGGAAACCCACGGCGCCTCCGCCGCCAGGACCCCGCGCAGGATCCCGTTTAAGCGTCCCACCCGCATCTCCAGGTCCGATTCCGCTTTACGGGCGGGACGCAGGCGCTCCAGCAGGCGCTTGGCCGCCGCCAGCGGGAACAACAAGGTATTGGCATAGGTCAGGTGTAGGGGAGTCAGTCCGCTCTGGCGCAACAGGTCGGCAGCACGGCGGATGGTGTAGCGCCGCGCGGTGTGAATGACCTCATCGTGTGCGCCACGCAACCAGTCGTAGGCGGGCAGCCGCAGGAACAGGAATCCGCCCGGGGCAAGGACACGCGCCAGTTCGCGCAGAGCCGCCAGGTCGCTGGAGACGGTGCGCTCGTACAGCACGTCAAAGCTGGCGACCAGGTCGAAGGAAGCAGGGGCAAACGGCAGGTCCAGGAGCGAAGCGCGGCTCAAGCGGCGGAGGTTCCGCTGACGGCAAAATTTCAGCGCCAGCGGCGAGAGGTCCACGCCTGTCGCCATCCCGTAATCTCCTAAGTAAGTGGCGAGCGCCGCTCCCGTCCCACAACCCGCGTCCAGCACACGCAGGCCGTGGCGGGTGGGCAGCCAGCGGTCGAGCACGGCACGGGTGATGACTTCCATGCCCTGATACCACCAGTGCTCCTGCTCGACCCGATACATTCGCTCATACTCGTCCGCGTCCATCCTTCACGGAACCTGATAAGCCAGCAGGATCGTGCGCTGGCAATCATACTGGTAGCGTAGTTCACCACCCGGGTGTGCGCGGGCCCAATCGAGCAATTCGGTGATGCGGTCGGGACTGGCGATAATGGTCTCGCCAGAGACGAATTGATGCGCATCCAACGGCTCAGGAACGTTGATGATCGTCCGCCGCTGGCTGAGGAAGTCAGTGGAAGCGTGTGAGCCGTACACATAAATATTGTTGCTGAGCAGATAGATATCGGACTCGCTCGTCACCGACCTGGCATACTTGCCAAGATAGGATGCAAAACGGCCCGCCAGGTTGTCGCCATAGCGGCACTGGCCTGCAAAGTCGCCGTAATACGTCCACAGATTAAAGATTAGCAGGCTGGCCAACACTGCGCCCACCGAGGCGACATAGGCCCCGCGCGCTTTTTCCCAGCCCAGACCAAGGTACTCAAAGACATGGTTGAGGCCGACCGCCGCCATGATCAGCGCGGCAGGCAGGGCCATCAACATGCGGTAGGAATCGGCCGAGGGCGGCACGGCAAAGATGCCGACCGCCAGCGTGGCAGCCCAGAAATTCCCGTTCAACAGCAGGTAGCGGGGAGAGCGGGTCCACCACAGCGACAGTCCCAGCCCGAGCAGGAACATCGAGGCCGAGATCATGCTGAGCATGGGAGTGGGTGAACCGTAGAAATCGAGGGCGGGATAATAAATGAGCGCCAAGAAGGCGTGTATTACGCGCTCCCCCAGCACTTGCACGGCGCTGTGACCGGTGGCGGCCATCGTATCGGCCAGCCAGCCCGTATTGAAGGTGCCATCCTGGGCCAGGCGATTGAGGAATTGTTCCGGTGTGCGGATGATATACACAAGTTCGGGCAACAGAGTGATCAGCAGCCCACCCCAGAAGGCCAGCACCTGCCGCCACAAGTCTCTGAACCACGTTCGTAGGAACACGGCACAGACCAGCATATACGCCAGAATCATGGCCGTCACTACTTGGGCGGTCAGGTAGACCGAAAAGTGCATCGCCAGGATGACCCCGCTGAGGGCCGTGCGCCAAGCCTGACGCTTCTCCAACCCGCTCAACAGGAAGTACAACTCGAATGGCACCAACCAGGTACCATGGATATACGCAACCGAAGCGATGCGGCTGAAATTGATGTGGGTATGTGAAACGGCAATCAAGAAGGCCGCAATGAAGGCCACTTGCCGTCCGCCAATCTGCCGCGCAAACAGGTAAACGGCAGGCACAGCCAGAATCCCACCAAGGGCGGGCACCAGCCGCAACCCAAAGGGCGTGGGGCCAAAGAACTTCAACGACAGGTTGATGGCCTGTAGATACAAAGCGCCAAAATTGTCCCACAGGGCAAATGGGTTGGCGAGTTCGCCCAGCACGGTGGTCTGGGCCGCCAGCCCTACGCGGCCCTCGTCACCGTCCAACACGCGCGGGATCTCGCCCAGCATGTAAAACCGCGCCGCCGCCGCCAGCACAATCAGCCCCAACACGGTCAGAACCTCGTTGCGATGACCAGTCCACCAGGCGCGCAGGTCGAACTGGAGGGGTTCGCCGTTAAAGAAAGCCGTCACGTACGCGATCGCGCCCAGGAACCAGACCGTCAGGATGGGGATGTAGTTACTGCGTGTGGAGATTTGGAACAACTCCGCCCCCAGGGTGGCCAGCGCCGAAAGCGCCAGCGCCACGCCGATCCACGCCAGCCGCGGCGAGACGCCCAACCGCGCTGAAAGACGCTCCGTCCACTTGTTGGAAGGGATCGCCTGCCCAATCAGGAACAGGGCCACCCCCAAAAGGCTCAACCAACTCTGCGGCGGAAAAATGACCCGGTCATTGAGGGGCGTGGAATAAATGAGAAATTGACCGAGCAGGATGAGGAACAGCCCCAAAAAAGCCACCACACGCCTGATTCGCCTGACGTCCCCGCTGGTCTCAGGTTTCGAGTCGTCCATGAAAACCTCCATAATGGAGCGCTCTAGCCCAAAATCCGCTTTGGCCAGCGCACCAAACAAGAATTTCCTTTACAAACGGCAAAATTTTCGTGAAATCGGTCCGCGATGCGTGTTGATTGTATCGCATATCCGCGGGATGACAACGTACAAATCCCTTTCAGGGCCATGCGCCTGGGGAGGATGGCGCGCCCAATAATCGCATAGCAAAATTTCAACTTTCAAGTATAATTGGGTTAACGTCCGAACGGACTTTGTTAACAGCCTATTCTCCGCCGCCCAATTTGCGGCCACATTTGCCACGACTTGAACTTTCCGGGTACGACACCGCCCCCTTTTTTCGGCGGATCACAAAACCGATCTTTGCCAGGACCATGCACCTGATTGCTTTTTCCCTGAGCCATTCCACGGTTTAACCAGCTCTACGGGCCGCAAGCGCGGAACGTGAGTTTGTCGCATCCAATCTCGAGCCGATACGCAGCTGTGGCCCCACCCGGGCATACGGCTGCGTCTTGTTTTATGCGATGAAAACGATCACGGCCATCGAAGTGCAGAAGAACGACCCCAACCGGGTGAACATCTACCTCGACGGGGATTTCGCCTTCGGGTTGTCACGCATCGTGGCGGCCTGGCTGAAGACCGGTCAACGGCTCGAAGATGCGAAGGTGGCCCAACTCCAGGCAGATGATGCGCGAGAGAAGGCCTTTCAGCAGGCCATGCTCTTCCTGAGCTATCGCGCCCGCTCGGAAGCGGAGATTCGCCGCAACCTGCTCAAGCACGGATACCCCGAAGGGGTGATCGAGGAAACCCTCGAACGGCTTCGACAAGCGCGGCTGGCAGACGACGACGACTTTGCCCGCGCGTGGGTGGAGAACCGCAGCACCTTCCGCCCCCGCAGCAGGCGGGCACTGGCGCTGGAGTTGAGACAGAAAGGCCTCTCAGACGAGGCAGCCCGTTCCGCCCTGACAGGCGTGGACGAGGAGGCCCTAGCCTACGAAGCGGCCCGAAAACGAGTTCACAGGCTCCAGATCCTGGAATGGGCTGACTTCCGCAAAAAACTGAGTGAATTCCTGGCGCGGCGCGGCTTCCCCTACGGGGTCGTCGCGGCCACCGTCAGCCGAATGTGGAATGAAATACATCCTGAACAGGTACAAACTTTTGACGACGAGGAACGAATATGAGTCCGATGATCATCATCATCCTAGACATTGTGTTTTTAGCGGCGGGGATTCTGCTGGGGTACTTCCTGCACCGCTATCAGGCAGATAGGGGCCTCCAGAATCAGCAACAAAAGGCCGACAGCATCCTGAAGGGTGCCAATGAGCAGGCCCGTCTGATCGAATCGCAGGCACGCGAGAACGCGGTCAAGATCATGCAGGCGGCTGAGTCCGAGATCAAGGAACGCCGCATCGAGTTGAACCGCGACACCGAGCGCCTCGACAAGCGCCGCTCGGAACTGGACACCCGCGCCGAAAAATTGGAACAGCGCGAACAGGCGCTCAACAAACGTCAGTCCACCGTGGACCGCCGTTTCAACGAAATCGAAAAGGTCTACCAGGACCAGGTGGCCAAGCTCCAGGAAATGGCCCAGATGACCCAGGACGAGGCCCGCAAGGAATTGTTCGCCGCGGTCGAGAAGGAAGCGCGCGGCGACATGGCCCGCATCATCCGCCAGATCGAAGCCGAAGCCCGCGAGGAAGGCGAGAAGCGCGCCCGCAAGCTGATCGCAGATGCCATCCAACGCGTGGCCTCGGAGCATGTGGCCGAAGTGACCCGCGCCGTGGTGACCTTGCCGAACGAGGAAATGAAGGGCCGTATCGTGGGCCGCAATGGCCGCAACATCAAGGCCTTCGAACAGGCCGCCGGCGTGGACGTGATCGTGGACGACACCCCTGATTCGGTCACCGTCTCCTGCTTCGACTCGGTCCGCCGCGAGATCGGCCGCCGCGCCCTGGCCAAACTGATCCTGGACGGGCGCATCCACCCCGCTCACATCGAGAAGATCGTCGAGGACGAGACCAAGGCCGTCGAGAAGATCATCAACGAAGCGGGTGAACAGGCCGCCTACGATGCCAACATCGCGGGCCTGCACCCCGAGATCATGCGCATGATGGGCCGCCTCAAGTTCCGCACCTCGTACGGACAGAACCAGCTCTCCCATGCCGTCGAAGTCTCTAAGCTGGCTGGCATCCTGGCCGCCGAGATCGGCGCAGACGTCAACCTGGCCAAACAGGGCGGCTTCCTGCATGACATCGGCAAGGCCATGGACCACAACCAGGAAGGCACGCACGCCCAATTGGGCGCGGAATTCTGCAAACGCTATGGCGTACACCCGAAGGTGGTCAACGCCATCGCCTCCCACCACCACGAGGTGGAACAGGAGACCATCGAAGCTGTCATCGCTGAAGCCGCTGACGCCATCTCCGGTGCCCGCCCTGGCGCCCGCCGCGAAGACCTGGAAGCCTACATCAAGCGCATCCGCTCGCTGGAGGAAATGTCCATGTCCTTCGAGGGTGTTCAGCAGGCCTTCGCTATCCAGGCTGGCCGCGAAGTGCGCATCATCGTCAAACCCGAAACCATCGACGACCTGGCCTCCGCCCGCCTGGCCCGCGACGTGGCCAAAAAGATCGAAGAGACCATGCAGTACCCTGGGCAAATCCGCGTGACGGTCATCCGCGAGAC
>CALLJA010000196.1 GCA_938008865.1 uncultured Anaerolineales bacterium | reverse complement strand
GGCGGCGCGGACCGTTCGTACGGCATCCACGTGGCGCAGCTGGCGGGGCTGCCCAAGCCTGTGGTGGCGCGCGCCAACGAGATCATGGCCGAGTTGGAGAAGACCTCGGGCCGCGCGGTGAAGATCAACCCGCACACGGCCCAGCAGGTGGCGCTCTTCCCCGAGACCAATCCGCTGCTGGATGAACTGAAGTCGCTGGACGTGAACGAACTCTCCCCCATTGAGGCGCTCAACAAGTTGTTCGAGTGGCAGAAGAGATTTACGAAATGAAGGCAACCGCGCACCGACATGCACATTGATACGCTTGTTTTCCGCAAACTTGTGGGCCGCGCCTTTGTAGCGGCCCTTTTTATAATCGCCGCTTTTCTTATCGCGTATGTAATCCACGGCGGCGTGTTACTCGATTTCGAAATCTACTACGAGGCAGGCCGCGCCCTCTTAAGCGGGGTGACTCCCTATCAATTCTATGGGAAGTTCGAGCTCCCGTTTCAATACTTTCCCTGGGTGGGTTGGATGTTCATGCCGCTGGCCCTGCTGCCGATGCGTCCCGCGTGGATTTTCTTTGCCGCCCTCAACCTGGGTCTGCTGGGATACTCAATTTATTTACTTGCCAAGACCCTGGATGAAGAGCGTCAAGTCGGCGGTGTCCTGAAATTCGTCCACTTGCTCTCAAATTTTTTAATTCTGTCCCTGCTGGTCTTTGAAGTAGGCCAGATCAGCATTTTCATCCTTTTTACCTGCACCCTGACCGTCAGGTTACTGCTGAAGGGCAAACCTGAATGGGCCGCGCTATTGGCTCCGTTCCTGCTCATCAAGCCTCACCTGATGTTGTTATTCTTTCCTTATCTTCTTTGGAATGGCAGGAAGCGTTACGCGGGGTTCGCCCTGCTGACGATTGGCGCGTTCGTTGCGGTCAGTCTGTTCCTGAACCCGCACTGGCCCCAGGAAATGTATACAATCATCCGCCTCGGCCAGGACCGCGGCGACAAATTGCTATGGGGCTTTTCCACACTTGCGGGCGCCCTTGAACTGAGGAATTGGCGCGTGCTCAATTTTTATTTTGCAGTTCCAAGTTTCATCATTTCGCTGTCCGCCCTGACAAGAATGGGGAAACTTCCAGAATTTCATCGATTGGCGTTTGCCCTGGCGCTGTCTGTTTTTGCTGCTCCATATTCCTTTGCCTACGACTTCCCGCTCCTGATCCCTGCCCTGCTCAT
>CALLJA010000195.1 GCA_938008865.1 uncultured Anaerolineales bacterium | reverse complement strand
CGCGTGGCCGAGTGCGCCGACTGTCACTTGCCCCACGAGAACGTGATCGCCTACTACTTCGAAAAGGGCCGCCAGGGCGCGCACGACGTGTACGTGTTCAGCCTGGGCAAAACCCCCGAAATGATCCGCGCCAATGAGCACTCGCGCGAGATCATCCAGACGAACTGCCTGCGCTGCCACCAGGAGACGGTCGAAACCATCACGATGGGCGCCCAGCCCTTCGACCGCCAGTGCTGGGACTGCCACCGCGACGTGGCCCACGGTCCGCGCGGGCTGTCAGGCTCCCCCTTCCAAGACTCCACCCTATATCCCATCAAATAGGAGAATGCACCCATGAAACGCTACACCACCTTATTACTTGTCGGCATCATCGTCGTGCTGGCCGCCGTGCTGACGGGCGTGCTGGTCTTCATGAAGAACCAGCCGGTCCAGCAGCGCGCCGTGGCCCCGATCGTCGAGATCGCGCCCATGGAGCCTGACTCATCCAAGTGGGGCATCAACTACCCCAACCAGTGGAATTCGCTCCAGAAGACCGCCACCAACAACATCGACACCACCTATGGTGGCTCGTCGCAGTTCTCATGGCTCGAGCGCGACCCGCGCCAGGTGATCCTCTTTGCGGGGTACCCGTTCAGCAAGGATTACAACGACGACCGCGGCCACATGAACATGCTGGAGGACGTGCGCGCCACCAAACGCCT
This sequence comes from uncultured Anaerolineales bacterium, assembly GCA_938008865.1. Taxonomy (GTDB): domain Bacteria; phylum Chloroflexota; class Anaerolineae; order Anaerolineales; family Villigracilaceae; genus JACPVF01. The sequence continues at coordinate 3,586 of CALLJA010000195.1, read as the reverse complement.
CAACCTGAACGATGAAGACCCTAAGCACACGCCTGCCACCTGTTACTCCTGCAAGAGCGCCAACAACCCCGCTCTGTGGGATGAGATGGGCATGGAAGCCTACGACGCCATGTCCTTCAACGAGATGACGCCCAACATCCACGAACCCATCGGCTGCGCCAACTGCCACGAAGCGGGCTCCATGCGCCTGATCGTCACCAACCCCGCGCTCGACGAGGCCCTCAAGGCCCAGGGCAAGGACTGGACCACCTTCACCCGCCAGGAAATGCGCACGGTCGTGTGCGCCAACTGCCACGTGGAGTACTACTTCCAGGGCACCGGCAAGTACCTGACCTTCCCGTGGGAAAAGGGCACCCAGATCGACCAGATCATCTCCTACTATGAGGAGGAAGGCTTCAAGGACTGGGAATACCCCGAGACGGGCACGCCCATGCTCAAGGCCCAGCACCCCGAGTTCGAGTTCTTCACAGCTGGCTCCACGCACTACAATGCGGGCGTTGCCTGCGCCGACTGCCATATGCCCTATGTCCGCGACGGCGCCTCCAAGTACTCCAGCCACGACGTCAAATCGCCCCTGTTGACGGTCGAACAGTCCTGCGGCACCTGCCATACCGACACCGACGCCGTTGTGCGCCGCGTCAACACCATCCAGGAACAGGTCGCCACCACCAAGCAGTCCACCGAAGACGCCATCATCGACGCGATCAATGCTCTCAAGATCGCCGCCGCCAACCCCAGCGCCGACCCCGCCCTGCTCGACCAGGCCCGCAACCTGCACCGCAAGGCCCAGTACATGTGGGACTTCGTCTCCGCCGAGAACAGCACGGGCTTCCACAACCCCGAGTACGCGCTGAAGATCCTGGCCGAAGCCACCAACCTGGCCCGCCAGGCGCAGATGCTGGCCGCGCAGTCGATCAACGACCCCAGCCTGCTCGTCACCGGCACCTACTACGAAGCGGCCCCCGCCCAGTAACCCCACAATCCACCAAAGACCAAACTTGCGAAGGCCAGCGCCTTCGCAAGTTTTTTATTTGACCTCTTGAAAAAATCCAGAACTTCAACCCTGAAGCACAGAGTTTTTAATAGGTTTTCTCCGCGCCTCAGTGGTTCGAAAAGTTTTATTACGCGTCGACCTGTTACTTATGCAAGAGGTCTATGATCGGGAACCTTCCTGCCAGGCACAGCGTCCATGCCTGCAAAAGGAGAACCCATGAGAAAGATCATCTTTATCGTTTTCGCCATCGCCCTGACCGCCTGCGCCATCGGCGCGAAGAACAACCTCACCGCCAATCAGCAAAAATGGCAGACCAGCAACGTGACTCATTACCGCTTCGATCTCGACGTCATCTGCTTCTGCGCCTTCCGTGATCGGATGCCGCTGCATATCGAAGTCAAGGACGGGCAGGTCGTCTCGATGACCTACGCCGACGGGACCGTTATCCCCGCCGACGACCCGATCCGCGAGACCTTCGACCGCTACGCCACCTTCGACACCCTTTTTGCAGACCTTCAGTCTGGTCCCGCTTCACAGGCCGAAGAGGTCACGATCCAGTACGATCCCACCTACGGCTTCCCCAGTGATATCAACATCGACCAGGTCAAGGCCGCCATGGATGACGAGCTGCATTTGACGGCATCGAACTTTGAGGTCTTGAAGTGACTTCCATACTTCCTGAACGCAGTCGAAGGACGAAACATTCCGACAAAAAAGGTCGCGCTGGTCAGCGCGGCCTTTTTATCATCTATTCCTTTGGCGCATCACGGACAATGTAGAGCGGCCTACCCTTAGCCTCGTCGTACAGACGGCCAATGTACTCGCCCAGTATGCCTAGCGAGATTAACTGCACGCCGCCCAGGAACAGCACCGAGATGAGCGTAGTGGTTTGTCCTTCAAAGAAATGAGAGCCTGCCAGGCGTAGGACGGCCACCAGCGGGATGGCCAGGATCGACACACCCGCTGAGAGGAAGCCAAAGAACGTGGCCACCTGCAATGGGAAATACGAGAAACTGGTGATGGCGTTCAACGCCAGGCGCAACATCTTCTTGAACGGGTATTTGGTCACACCCGCATGGCGGGCAGCGCGCTTGTACTCCACGCCGACCTGCCTGAAGCCCACCCAAGCCGACATGCCGCGCGGAAAGCGGTGGCGCTCCTTCATCTGCTTGAGCACCTCCACCACCTTGCGGTCCATCAGGCGGAAATCGCCCGTGTCCACGGGGATCTTCACATCTGTGATGCGATAGATGAGGCGGTAGAACATCGAGGCGGTGAATTTCTTGAACCAGGTCTCGCCCTCGCGTTCGGCGCGCACGGCATAGACCACCTCGTAACCTTCCTGCCATTTCTTCGCCAGGTCAAGAATGACCTCGGGCGGGTCCTGCAAGTCGGCGTCAATGATGACCACGGCGTCGCCGCGCGCATAGTCCCAGCCCGCGGTGATGGCGATCTGGTGCCCGAAGTTGCGGGCGAAGATGACTGGTCGCACGCGCGCGTCGGCAGTGGCCAGTTCACGGATCTTGTCGGTCGAGCCGTCGGTCGAGCCGTCGTCCACAAGAATCAGTTCCCAGGGCTGGCCCGTCGACTCCATCACGTCGGCGACGCGGCGGTACAGCAGGGGCAGGCTCTCGATTTCGTTGTAGATGGGCGCGATGATCGAATAAGTGATACTCATTGGCTTTTTTCCTGTTTCTCGGATGGCTTGCTCTTCAAAGCGCGCAGGCGGGGAGGCGGCTGTTGCCCGGCTGGCGCAACAAATTGGCGCTCGCCGTCGTCGGCAAAAGGCGGCAGGTCCAGCACGCGGCGGCGCAGATATTCCAAAATGACAATGGCGGAAGCCAGCACGGGCACCACCAGCAGCGCGCCCATGATGCCCTCCAGGATGGTGGCGATCATGATGGCGATAAAGACCAGCGCCTCGTTCATGTGGACACTGCGCCCCATCACAAACGGGCGCAGGAAGAAGTTCTTCAGGTTGATCAAAACCAGGTACACGAGCAGAACGATGCCCGCTACCGCCACGTTGGGCAGGTCGATCCAGTTCGAACCTTCCAGCAGGGCCACTGCGATGGCCAGCACGGCCGCCAGGAAGGGTCCAACATCGGGCACCAGGGTGAACAGGCCTGCCACCACGCCCAGCACCAGCGCACCAGGGATACCCAGAATGAGCCAGGCGACGGTGAACACCACGCCGACGATCAGCATCAACACGATCTGTCCACGCAGGTAGGCCATCCAGATGCGGCGCACGCGGCGGTAGAGTTCGCGCATGTCGTCCTGGTGGGCGGGCGGGGCGAGTTCGATCAGCCAGTCGCGCATGCGCGGCCATTCGGTCATAAAGATGTGGATGCTGACCACGATGACCAGCACCCACAACGCGCCCACCGATGTGGTCTCCAGCCAGGCCAGGACCTGCTCGGGCAGAGGGCTTAGCACGGCATCCTGCAAATGGGCAAAATTGGAGGCCAGGTTCTCCAGGTGGAATTCCATGCCCATGAACACGACCGGCTTCGAGAGGACCACGCTGAACTGCTGGTTGAGGTCGAGCACATCGCGGACGACGAACTGCAACTCATCGAAGAAGATCGG
>CALLJA010000194.1 GCA_938008865.1 uncultured Anaerolineales bacterium | reverse complement strand
GCCGTCCGCAGGGTCGGCATCCACGCCGATAACGAATGCAGGACTCTTGTCTTGCGGGCGCAGAACGAACTCATAACGCTGTGCGCCCGCTGGGGCATCCACCCAGGTGAACGTGACCGTCGCGCCAGGCTCGAGTTGGAAGTTGCCCGCGTCGGCGTTCACGAAGGGGCGGGTTTCGACAAAACCGCGCACGGGCTCGGGCGTCGGCGTGACGGTGGGCACCACAAACGTGGGCGGGATGAAGGTCACGCCTGCATCAGGTTCGGGCGTGGGAGCGGCCGTGGGCGCGGCGCAGGCCGCCGTCAGCCAGAGCAAACCGACAAGAAAAAGGGATGGGCGCAGTTTCATGCAATGAAGACGCAGAGACCCTGACGAGAGTTCCGCGGAATCAAACCCGCCGCCTGATCGGCGGCGGGGACTCCACACGTTACTTCAATTTTTCTTCCAGCAGACTGCCGAGTTTGCCGAGCGCCTCCTGGACGTTCCCCGCCAGGCTGCCCTGCGCCAGGTTGGGACGCCCGCCGCCCTTGCCGCCCACGCCCGCGATCAGGTCGCCCGCCTTCAATCCGCGCTTGACCAGGTCTTCGGTGACAACCGCGATGACGGTGGCTCCCGCCGCCAGCAGGGCCGCGCCGTTCTGCGGATACTTCTCGCGGAACTTGTCGGCCAGCAGGCGCAGGGTATCGACGTTCGCATCGGGGATTTCCACCGACAACACGTGGACGCCCTTCACGGTCTGGACGCTGGCAAGTTGCAGGGTGAAGGCCGAAAGGGCAGACTGCGCGCGCAGATTGGCAAGTTCCTTCTTTAATTCCGCGATTTCGCTCTGGCTGCTTTCCACTTTCAGCGGCACTTCATCCACGCTGGACTTCAAGATGGCAGCCGCCTGCTTGAGGGTCTTGAAACGCTTGTGGATCAACTCGTACGCCCCGCGGCCCGTCACCGCTTCGATGCGGCGGATGCCCGCCGCCGCCGAGCCTTCGCTGACGATCAGGAACGCGCCGATGTCGGAGGTGCGCTCGAGGTGCGTGCCGCCGCACAGCTCGTAGGAATACTTGTCGTCCTCGTCTTCCAGGATGCTGATGGTGCGCACGATCTCGCCATACTTCTCGCCGAAGAGCGCCATCGCGCCTTCCTTCTTGGCCTCGTCCAGCGACTTGACCTCCTTATGGACGGGCATGTCGGCGGCGATGGCCTCATTGACCATGCGCTCGACGCGCTCCACCTGCTCGGGCGTCATGGCGTCGGGCTGGGTGAAGTCGAAGCGCAAGTGCGTGGGCGCCACCAGCGAACCTGCCTGGCGCGCATGTTCGCCCAGCACCTCGTGCAGGGCCTTGTGCAGCAGGTGCGTGGCGGTGTGATTGCGCATGATGTTGTGGCGGCGGACCAGGTCCACTTCGGCCAGAGCCTGGTCGCCGACCTTCGGCTGGCCCGCAATGACCGTGCCGAGGTGGGTGATGACGCCCGCCGAGGCGCGGCGCGTGGAGGTCACTTCGATCTCCCAGCCGCCGCTGGCCGAGCGGATATAGCCTTCGTCGCCGACCTGGCCGCCCGCTTCGATGTAGAAGCCCGTCTTCGGCAGGATGACCTCGACCTGGTCGTCGAGCGAAGCGGAGGAAACCGACCGACCGTCGACCACCAACGCCAGGACCTCGCCTTCGGCGCGCGTGCCCGCATAGGGGTCGTATTCGACGCCGCTGGGTCCCAGCTTGCCGCTCGACTGCAAATCCTTGAGGATGCCCGCAAAGAACTCGGAGTCTTCGCCGCCCAGTTTGCCCATGGCCTTGCCGCCGCCCGAGGCCAGGCTATGTTCTTCCTTGGCGGCGTTGAAGCCCGCCTCGTCCACGTCCAGGCCCTGTTCGCGGGCGATGTCGCGGCTGATCTCGAAGGGCAGGCCATAGGTGGCGTACAGGTCGAAGGCCTTGTGGCCGTCAAGGACTTTGGCATCGGTACTGCGCAGTTCCGCGAGCAGGTTCTCCAGGTGCGCAGTGCCCGCCTCAACGGTCCGCGCGAAGCGCACTTCCTCGCGGGTCAGGTTATCGAGGATGGTGGCGCGGTTCTTTTCCAGCTCGGGATAGAAGCCGCCGTATTCCGCAATGACGGCTTCGGCCACTTTGGCCAGGAAGGGTTCGGTCAGGCCGAGTTTGCCGCCAAAGCGCGCGGCGCGGCGGATGATCATGCGCGTGATGTAGTTGCGGCCCGCGTTGCCAGGCACCACGCCGTCGGCGATCAGGAAGGCCGCCGAACGGACATGGTCGCAGACCACGCGGTAGGGCGTGAAATCGGCCAGCATCTCTTTCTCGCTGTGACCCGTCAGGCCGCGCAGCACATCCAGCGAACCCGTGAACAGGTCGGTCTTGTAGTTCGAGTCAACGCCCTGCAGCACCGAGACGATGCGCTCGAAGCCCATGCCCGTGTCCACGTGCTTTTGCGGCAACAGTTCCAGGCGGCCGTCGTCGAACAGGTT
>CALLJA010000193.1 GCA_938008865.1 uncultured Anaerolineales bacterium | reverse complement strand
TCGGCGGAACTGGCCGACCTGACGGTGCTGACCGCCGAGGACCCGCGCACCGAATCCCTCGCGGGGATCCTCGATGAAATGGCGGCAGGCGCGAGGTCCAGGGGTGGAACGGAGGGCGGGACCTTTTGGCGGGTCCCCGACCGCGGCGAAGCCATCCGCTTTGCGCTGCGGCTGGCGCGCCCAGGCGACATCGTCCTCGCCTGCGGTAAGGGGCATGAACAGTCCATGTGTTTTGGTAAAACCGAATTTCTATGGGATGACCGCATTGCAATGCAGGCTGCGCTCTCCGAGTTGCTTGGCCTGAGCGGTCCGCGCATGCCTTATCTGCCTTCTCAGGACAAGGCCGAAGAGGAGTGGCTGAAGGGATGATCCATACGTTGAAGCGCGAGCAGGTCATCCCCGCGCCGCTGGAAACGGTGTGGGCCTACTTTGCCGACCCCAGGAATTTGAACGAGCTCACGCCGCCCGACATGAACTTCGAGATCGTGGCAGGCGGGGACGAGGCCATGTACGCGGGTCAACTCATCGAGTACCGCGTGGAGTTCGTGCGCGGACTGCGCTCGTTGTGGCTGACCGAGATCGCGCACGTCGAGCCTGGCAGGCGTTTTGTGGACGAGCAGCGCGTGGGGCCGTATCGCTTTTGGTATCACGAGCACCGTTTTACCCCCGTCGCGGATGGCGTGCGCATGAGCGACCAGGTGACCTACGCCGCGCCCTTTGGCCCGCTGGGTGACCTGGTCAATGCGCTGTGGATCCGCCGCAGGCTGGAGGGGATTTTCGATTACCGCACCCGCAAGATCGTCGAACTGTTTGGAGGAGCCGCATGAGTTGGGTCGAGCCTGTAATGCTGACGGGCCGCCACGCGCGCCTGGAACCGATGACCGAAGACCACATCTCCGCGCTGGCGCAGATCGGCGCGGGACGAGACTTCTGGCACTTCATGCTATACGGCGACATGCGCACCGAGGCCGACATGCGCGCCTGGGTGTGGGATATCCTTGCCCGCGCGCAGAAGGGCACTGACTTGCCCTTCGTGGCCGTGGACCTGGCCTCAGGTCGGGTGGCAGGCGCGACCCGCTACCTGAATATCATGCCCAAGGATCGCGGGCTGGAGATCGGCGGTACCTGGTATGGGACGGAGTTCCAGCGCACGGCGGTCAACACGGAATGCAAGTACCTGTTGCTGCGACACGCCTTCGAGACGCTGGGCGCCATCCGCGTGCAGCTCAAGACCGATGCGCGTAATGTCCGCTCGCAGCGGGCCATCGAACGGCTGGGCGCGATGAAAGAAGGTGTGCTGCGCAACCACATGATCCTGCCTGATGGGTACATTCGGGATTCGGTGTTCTACAGCATCCTGGATTCAGAGTGGGGGCAGGTAAAGAGGAACCTGGAAGGCATGATGTCGAAATATGGATAAGAAGGTCATGGGTGATCGTTGACTTATTCCATACTATAAGTTTCCCAATAGATGAGGAGGCTGGCTTTCGGCCATTCTGGAAGATCACCAGGCGCTGCTATTCCATATTGCACGATCATTAATTTGCAGAAATTACCACCATTTGTCCGAACCAGAATAACAGTTCCGTCTGTTAATTGATTGGCAACGTTATCGCTTCCGTTGAGTTTTGACCCGTTGTAATCAGCCGTTAGAAAATCCTGTACATTTACCTGGTCAAAATTGACCACTCCCATGTAACTGAATAGGGCATCGTTTTTGGGGTTTAGATATCTTACGATGTCGTTTTCTATCTCCCACCATATATCTGTTTCGACTCCTGTGCTGCCCACTGTTCCAGTATCCAGGTCGACCGTGTACGACCCTTTGAGGATTTCCTGGCCTGAGGATACTATCCTAAGGCGCGGTAGTGGGATGTCTGAAGCTGTCACGGGCGGGTCTGTCGGCGCTTCCGATATAACCTCGGCGGGCGGCACTGTTATTGGCGAAGTTATGATTGAGGTTGGCGTGGAAGGGAAAAGAATATTGGGCCTGGGCCAGGTCAGGACGACGGTTGCTATGCAGCCGCTGAATGCGGTCACCAGGGCAGCGATTGCGGTGATTATGCCTGGCAATGTCTCCCAGAATGACTTGCGCGCCTTATTTGAATCATCGTTTTTTTCTGCGTGAGACATCAGGTCTGCTCCTTTCAGTAGACATCCAGGATGGTCTGCTGGCTGCCGCGCGGGATGGGCGACGGAACAGACGCGCCCAGTGTATTGTTTACATGCTCAAAATTGCCAGCAGGCGCATATTCGATTTTGCAGAAAACCATGGTCAGTAAAAGCACTGATAATTTGCTTGAGAATAATGACTTTGCCATTTTTAACGGGAAAGAGCCTTACCACAAAGGGCACAAAGTACACAAAGAGGTAAAAAGCCTTGATTGCTCGCATTTTTTCCTTTGTGACCGTCGTGTCCTTTGTGTTTGAAAAAGGTTTCCCGTTCATTACGGGAGACCCAGAATAATTTGATAGTCGAGTGGTTGTCGAGCCTGTCAAGACACCCATCGGAGAACACTCAGGGCTGCTCGACCATCGTTGGATTCAAGACTGTCGGGTGGCTAGATAAAGTATACTGCGGAAATAACAGACAACAAAGCAGTCTTTCTCACCCCAAATTCCATTGAGACGGTTTCTTCAGCGCCATGTCGGCAGCGCGGATCGTCAGGCAGGCGGCAGGTTAGGCTGACGTATACTGTTCGATCCACCACTCCCTGCGGGGCAGGGAACTTTCGGCGGCGATACGCTTGAAGGCCGCTAGGTCGAACGGGACTCGCTTGAGGTCCATACTCAGGATGCCATCGGCCAGGTTGAGGATACCGTATTCGGCCCAGGGTAGCAGGGAGGGATTCGTCTTCGGC
>CALLJA010000192.1 GCA_938008865.1 uncultured Anaerolineales bacterium | reverse complement strand
GTCAAGGGCATGCGTTGGTTGCGGATGCGATACTCGTTCAGGCGCGCGCGCAGCGTGTCTCCTTCGAGCAGTTCCATGACCATGTAATACAAGTCATCCTGCACGTCGAAATCGAAGACTTGCACAATGTTGGCGTGACGCAGGCCAGAGACCGAATGTGCTTCGCGGCGGAATCGCTCCAGGAATTCGGCATCTTCAGCCAGGTCGGCGCGCAGGACCTTGACCGCCATATAACGGTCCAGTTGCGGATGGTAGACCTTGTAGACCTGCGCCATGCCGCCGCGCCCAAGCGCTTTGATAATGCGATATTTTCCCAGGGTTATCCCTTCGAGGGATGAGGATGAGGACATCTTTGTGCTCCGCTTTCTTTCAGTGTGGATATTACCCCCGCTGGTGAAAAACAACCTATCCATTAGCTAACAACGAGCTAATGGTTTACCCGTCATTCCATATCAGATTTTCCAAGCAGCTTATAACCAAGGCCGCGCACGGTCACCAGCAGGATGGGAGTGTTGGCGTCTTCCTCGATTTTGGTCCGCAGCCGTCGAATCAGATTCTCGATCTGATAGTCGTAAATTCCCGCCTGATATTCGGGCCATACGGCCCTGCCGATCTCGTCTTTGGAACAGACCTTCCCACGGTTCTTGTGGAGATGAGCCAGGAGGAGAAACTCCTTGGGCGACAACTGGATGACCCGTCGATCCAATCGCACGATACCCGTCTCGATGTTGATTTCCAACTCTGGAAAAGGCGTCTCGCGGGTGGTCGTATCTGGATCATGGAAGGTGAACAGGATATCGCCGACGGAGATTTGGTCCCCGTCTCGGAGCTGTACGCTTCCCAGCACACGTTCCCCGTTTAAAAAGGTCCCGTTGGTGCTGCCCATATCGTCCAGAAATACCCTGCGCCCCTCGCGGCGGATATGGGCATGTTCCCGCGAGGCGCGCTGACTAACGATGACGATCTCGTTTTCGACCGCGCGCCCGAGGCGGGTGACCGTTTGTTCGAGCCGATGCTCCTGCTTGGACGGGTCGCGAAGATAAGGTGTGTTCAGATTCATTCGGTCTCCTGGCGCATGGTTTATAGTATAGCATGGGGAATTCCCGGAGTCTTGGCCGCATCGAACGCAGCCCTTTTGTGGATGATTCTTTCCTGAATTCTTTAAGGTTTAAACCCTTGCGCGGAAATGCGTGTGTGATAAAATGTTGCTCCGCGTGTGGGAAAACACACGCGCGCTCTTTGAAAAGTACAGGCGAATAAGAAGCAATGCGCCAAAGATTTCGAAAAGGTGAATTTGAAAGAAAAACAAAATTCCCCTTGACAAAATCAACAAGATGCATATAATTACTCTTCGCCAGTACGAACACAAAAGATCTCGTCTCAGTGACAGATCGATGAAAATTGAAGAAGCCGTCTCACGTCAGAGACGCAAGCCAGCAGGTTTTGCAGTCTGACGCGCCGATGCGGAAAAAGGCATCGGTATTTTTGTCTGTGTAAAACCGACAGTCGGCTTCGACGGGTAGAAAGTGACCCGATCAAATGGCGAGCACCTTAACAACTGAAGAGTGATAGGAAGCAACAATCTGTTAATTCCAGTGAAAACTCCGTAACACTTACACTCGCAAGAGTGAAAAAATTTTTGCGGAGAGTTTGATCCTGGCTCAGGATGAACGCTGGCGGCGTGCCTAATACATGCAAGTCGAACGAGGTGCTTGAGTAGCAATACGAGAGTATCCTAGTGGCGAACGGGTGAGTAACGCGTTGGTGACCTACCCCAAAGTGTGGGATAACAGTCCGAAAGGATTGCTAATACCGCATGTGGTCTTCGGATTTAGAAACTGATGACTAAAGCAGTAATGCGCTTTGGGAGGGACCTGCGTCCCATCAGCTAGTTGGCGAGGTAACGGCTCACCAAGGCGACGACGGGTAGGGGACCTGAGAGGGTGGCCCCC
>CALLJA010000191.1 GCA_938008865.1 uncultured Anaerolineales bacterium | reverse complement strand
GATGCCCAGGTCGCGTTTGTGCTTGAGGAAGCCCAGTACCGCGTCGGGGATGGCGCCGATGCCCATCTGCATGGTGGCGCCATCGGGGATCAGGCCCGCGATGTGGCCCGCGATCTTCTCGACCACGCTCATATCGCCCTCTTCACCCATGGCCATTTCAGGGATGGGGTAATTGGTGTGAACAATGTGCGTCAGGCGGCTGACGTGGATGAAGGAATCACCCAGAGTGCGCGGCATCTGCTCGTTGACCTCGGCGATGATGACCTTGGCCGATTCGGCCGCCGATTTGGTCAGGCCCACTTCCACACCCAGGCTGCAGAAGCCGTGCTCATCGGGTAGCGACACGTGGATCACAGCCACGTCCAGGGGCAGGACGCGGTTCTTGAAGAGCAGCGGGAACTCGGACAGCAGCACAGGCGTGAAATCGGCGCGGCCCTCCTGTACGGCCTTGCGGACGTTGCCGCTGATGAAGAGCGTGTTGACGCGCAGGTGGCCTTCCATCTCGGGCTTGACGTAATCGGCGGGGCCGATGGTCAGCGCCTGGCAGATCTCCACGTTCTCCAGGTTGGGAGCGTAATCCACCAGCGCGCCCAGCAGTACCTTCGGCACCGAAACGTTGCCCGTCAGGAAGATACGGTCATTGCTCTTGATGACCTTGACCGCTTCTTCGGCGGTGGTCAGGCGGCTGTTATAGATGTCAGTCCAGCCCATTTTCCACCTCCTGGTGGTCGGTTTTGCGATGCATGTGATACAGCCTGCCCGCGTGCGTCACGACCGCCGCCTCGATGGCCGCGTTATCCTGCATGGCTTGCTCGATCCCCTTCCCGGCGATCTCGACGATGAACGGGATCGCCGCGTTGACGAAAGCGTGCGTGGCCGTGCGGGCCACCACGCCGGGCATGTTGGGCACACAGTAGTGCAGCACGCCTTCTTCTTCATAGGTGGGATGGTCGTGCGTGGTCGGGCGCGAGGTCTCGACGCAGCCGCCCTCGTCGATGCTCACGTCGATGATGATCGAGCGCGGCTTCATGGCCCGCACCATTTCGCGTGTGACCACGATCGGCGAGCGTTCGCCCGTTTTGAGCACCGCACCCACCACCACGTCGGCATAGGCCGTGGCGCGTTCGATGTTACGCTTCGTGGACATCATGGTGGCGACACCCGGGAAGTGGTCTGCAATACGCTGGAGCGCGTTGATGTTGATGTCGATCACAGTGACGTGTGCGCCCAGGCCCAGGAACCCGCGCAGCGCGTTCCGTCCGACCACGCCCGCGCCGAGGATGACCACCTCGGCCGGGGGGACGCCCGGTACGCCGCCGATCAGGATGCCCTTGCCGCCCCAGTTATTCTGGAGCAGGCGCGCCGCGATCTGGGCGGCCATCACGCCGCCGATCTGGCTGAACGGACGCAGCACGGGCAGCGACCCATCCGCCGCCTGAACCTGCTCGTAGGAGACGGCGGTGATCTTCTTTGCCAGCAGCGCGTCCACCTTGTCCTGCTGGGCCGAGGCCAGGTGCAGGAGTCCCGCCAGCACGCTGCCGGGTTGAATCCAGTCCAATTCCTCTTTCATCGGGCGCGCCACCTTGAGCAGCAGGTTGGCGCGGCCAAACACTTCGTCAGCGGAATAGGCCAGGCGCGCGCCCGCCTTCTCGTATTCCTGGTCGCTGAAACCAGCCCCCACACCCGCGTCGTGTTCCACGTAGACCGTGTGACCCAGCTGGGTGAGAATCTCCACCCCGGCCGGCGACATGCCCACACGGTATTCGAACGGGCGTCTTTCCTTCGGAATTCCTATGTTCACGGCAACCTCCAATAGGCTCAAAGATTTAGGCCATATTCAAGACTTCGCGGATGTGCGGCAAAGCCCAGTCGATCGTATCTTTTTCGATCACCAGCGGCGGCGCAAAGCGGATGACGTTGTCGTGCGTCTCTTTGGCCAGGATGCCGCGCGCCTTCAACTGCTCGCAGAAGCGGCGCGCCCCGCCCGCCTCGGGCTTGAGTTCCACACCGATCAGCAGGCCGCGCCCGCGCACTTCCTTGATGTGCGGACTGGGGATCTCGCTCAACTGCTCGACGAAATACTCGCCGAGTTCGGCCGCGCGCTGGGCCAGTTTCTCCTCACGGATAACTTTGAGCGCCGCGCGCGCCACTGCCGCCGCCAGCGGATTCCCGCCGAAGGTCGAGCCGTGCTCGCCCGCCTGGAACAGTCCCATGATGGGTTTGTCGGCCAGCACGGCCGAGATAGGGTAGAACCCGCCCGCCAGCGCCTTACCGATGATGGTCACGTCGGGGTGCACGTCCTCGTGCTGACAGGCAAACAGCTTGCCCGTGCGCGCCAGCCCCGTCTGGATCTCGTCCGCGATAAAGAGGACATTGTTCTTCTTGCAGATATCGGCCACGGCCTTGAGGTAGCCCGCGGGCGGGATGATCACGCCCGCTTCGCCCTGGATCGGCTCCAGCATTACGGCTGCGGTATTCGGGGTGATGGCCTTCTCGATGGCCTCGGCGTCGCCGTACTTGACGGTGATGAAGCCAGGCGTGAACGGACCAAAGTCATCGCGGTAGAGCGGCTCGGTCGAGAACGAAACGATGGTCACGGTGCGGCCGTGGAAGTTGCCCGCCGCCACGATGATCTCGGCCTGGTGGCGCGGCACGCCCTTGACCCGATAGGCCCACTTGCGCGCCAGTTTAACGGCCGTCTCGACCGCTTCCGCGCCCGAGTTCATCGGCAGCGACATCTCGTAGCCCGTCATCTCGGAGAGTTCTTTGTACAGCAGCGGCAACTGGTCGTTGCGGAAGGCGCGCGAGGTCAGCGTGACCTTGCCCGCCTGCTCCACCAGCGTCTTGAGGATGGCGGGGTGTACGTGCCCCTGGTTGACCGCCGAGTACGCGCTCAGGCAGTCGAGATATTTTTTGCCTTCCACATCGTGGACCCACACGCCCTCGGCCTTTTCGATGACCACGTCCAGCGGATGATAGTTGTGCGCGCCGTACTGCTCTTCCATCGCGATAAAGTCTTTGGTATTCATTCAGCACCTTTCGAAAATATGGTTATTGACAAATGTGCGGGGTCTCGCGGACCCCGCACAACGTTTCAAGGTATTAGGCCACACCCAGCAGGCGGGCGAGGATGGCTTTCTGCGCATGCAGGCGGTTGTGCGCCTGCGGGAAGATGACCGAGTGCGGACCGTCCGCCACCTCATCGGTCAGCTCGTGGTTGCGGTGAGCGGGCAGGCAGTGCATCACGATCACGTCCTTGTCCGCTTCGCTCACGAGCTTGGCGTTGACCTGGTACGGCGGGAAGACCCTCTCGCGCTTGGCAGTCTCCTCCTCCTGGCCCATGCTGGTCCAGGTGTCGGTGTAGATGACGTGGGCGCTCTTGACCGCTTCGTGCGGGTCACGGATGAACTTGAACTGGCTGCCCGTCTTCGCGCCGATCTTCTGGGCGACCTCGATCGCCTTGGGGGTCAGGTCGTAGCCCTCGGGGCTGGCCAGGGTGAAGTTCCAACCCAACTGCGCCGAGGCGTGCATGAGCGAGACGGCCACGTTGTTGCCGTCGCCCACGAAGGTCACGTTCAGGCCCTTGGCCTTGCCGAACTTCTCCTGGATGGTGAGCGCGTCGGCCATGCCCTGGCAGGGATGGTTGTAATCGCTCAG
>CALLJA010000190.1 GCA_938008865.1 uncultured Anaerolineales bacterium | reverse complement strand
ACGGCGCATTATAGCACGCATTTTCTGAATGAACAAGTGAAATTTATGCGAAAAGATTTCTCTTGTCATTGCGAGGAGCGCGTAGCGCGAGCAGCCGTTCTACGAATACTTCCTCACCGCCAGCACCGCATTGTGACCGCCAAAGCCGAAGGCGTTGCTGATCGCCAGGCTGATCTTCTTCTCGCGCGCCTGGTTGGGGATGTAATCCAGATCGCACTCGGGATCGGGAGTCTCATAATGGATGGTCGGCGGCAGAATGCCGTCGCGCACGGCCAGCGCGCAGAAGATGGCTTCCAGCGCGCCCGTGGCGCCCATCATGTGGCCCGTCATCGACTTGGTGGACGAAATGGGGACCCTGTAAGCCAGGTCCGCGCCGAAGGCGGCCTTGATGGCGCGCGTCTCGGACTGGTCATTGAGCGGCGTGCCCGTCCCGTGGGCGCTGATATAGCCAACCTCCTCAGGGTTGGCGCCCGCCGATTGCAGGGCCATGCGAATGGCAGCCGCCCCGCCCTCGCCCTGTTCGTGCGGAGCCGTCACGTGGAAGGCGTCCGCCGTTGCGCCGTAGCCCGCCATCTCGGCCAGGATGGCTGCTCCGCGCGCCCGCGCATGGCTCTCGCGCTCGAGCACCAACACGCCCGCGCCCTCGCCCATCACCAGGCCGTCGCGGTTCTTATCGAAAGGCTGCGGTACCATATGAGAGGCGTCGTTGCGGCGGGTGGTCGCGCCGATGCGGTCGAATGCGGCCACGCCCGTCGAGGTCAACGTCGATTCCGCCGCGCCCGCCACGGCCACGTCGATCATGCCCGTCTTGAGCATCATCAGCGCCACGCCGATCCCGTCCGCGCCCGAGGCGCAGGCCGAAGCCACCGAAAAGCAGGGCCCCTTGATGCCGTGGTCGATGGCCACCAGGCCCGCGCCGCCGTTCGACATCAGCATGGGGATCAGGAACGGGCTGACGCGCCGCGGACCTTCCTCGTGATTGGTGATGACCGCGTCCTGCAGCGACTTCAAGCCGCCGATGGCCGACGACACGATCACGCCGATGCGGCCCGCGTTCTGCTCCGTCACCGCCAGGCCCGCCTGCTGGATGGCCTCATTGGCCGCCGCCGTGGCGAACTGCTCATAGCGGTCGCGGCGGCGCGCCTCCTTCGAGTCCATGTACGCGTCGGGGTTGAAGTTCTTCACCTCGGCGGCGATGTGGACGTTCAGGGGTGTCGAGTCGAACAGCGTGATCGGGGCCACGCCCGAGACGCCCGCCGTCACATTCCTCCACGACTCTTCGACATTCAACCCCAGGGGATTGACCGTTCCCATGCCAGTAATCACAATCCGATCCTGCATTCTGCCTCCAGAAAAAAGTACGGAAAATATCGCAATTCATAAAACCCCGAATGGGATATATCGTCACGCCAGTGGCCCCCCAGCCTGCCCCCGTTATGGACGGTGCGCCTCCCGCTCCAGCAGGGCGTAGACGTACTCGTCACGCCAGCCATTCTCGGTCGGGTAACTCTCCACGTGATGCGCCTCGCGCCGAAAACCCAGCCGCTCCAACAGGCGGAAGGAGTTGGCGTTCTCGGCATCGCACTCGGCCACGATACGGTGCATCTCCAATTCGCTAAAGAGAAAATCGAGCACAGCGCGCGCAGCCTCGGCGGCATATCCCTGCCCCCAAAATCGGCGGGCCAGCGTGAACCCGAAGAAAGCCTGCCGCGCATCCCCCCGCATCGGACAAAACGCCACGTCGCCGATCAAGGCATGGTCCGATTTGCGCTGGACCGCCGCCTGGAACCAGCAGCCCTCCACGCCTGGGACCGCGTCCTTCATCTCCGCAATGAACTCAGCGGCCGTCTCGCGCAGATAAGGCACATGCCAGCCTTGATATTGGAAGACTTCGGGGTCGTTGCGGTAAGCGTGGAACGCGTCCAGGTCCGACTCGTGGAAATGGCGCAGTAACAGGCGCTCGGTCACCAGTGGAAACGGCATGGGTCACTCGCCCGGCTTCGGGACGTAATCGCCTTCCACCCATTCCTCGCCGCCCGGGCCGACTTCCTTCTTCCAAACGGGGACGATCTCCTTCAGGCGGTCGATGCCGTAGCGGGCCGCGTCGAACACGCCCGTGTCGCGATGCGCGGCCGTGCAGGCGATCAACACGGTCGGCGTCTTGGGGTACAACCTGCCGATGCGCTGCACGATGGCGATGCCTTCGATGACAGGCCATTTCGCGCGGATCTCGTCCGCGACCTGTTTCATTTTGGCTTCGGCCATCGGGATGTAGGACTCATATTCGAGGTAGACCGTCTCATGCGGGTCGTCGCGGCGGGTCACGCCACGCACCATGCCTGTGAAGATGGCCGCCGCGCCCGTCGACTCAAGTGTGATGGCCGCCAGTAGGGCATCCAGGTCGATCTCATCTTCGGTAATGGAATAGATGGTGGGAAGGTTGGAAGGTTGCATGGTGAAGGTTAGCCGCCCGAGACAGGTGGAAATAAGGCAATCTCCGCGCTGGGCGGGACGACCGCTTCGTCGAAGGCGTATTCACGGTCGATGGTGACGATCACGCTCGACATG
>CALLJA010000189.1 GCA_938008865.1 uncultured Anaerolineales bacterium | reverse complement strand
TGGGCAGCAGGACGTTCAGCAGTTTGTAGGCCTTGACGGTGCGGGCCGCGTCGCGCGTGCCGACAGCGATGATCAACTCGCGCAGGCCCTCGCGCAGATGCTCGGGCATGCGGCCAACCATGCCAAAGTCCACGAAGGTCAGCTTCCAGCGGACCTGGCCGTCGGCGTCCTTTTCCAGCGGGGTAACGAACAGGTTGCCAGGGTGCGGGTCGGCGTGGAAGAAACCATCTTCGAAGATCTGCTTGAGGTAGGTGGACAGCAGGCGCACGGCCACCTCGTCACGGTCGATGCCCGCAGCGGTGATGGCATCGTAATCGGTGATCTTGATGGCGAAGACGTCTTCGAGCGTGAGCACCCGCCCCGTGCAATGGTCCCAGACCACGCGCGGCACGTGGACGTTCTTATCGTCGGCAAAATTCCTGGCAAAGGTTTCGGCGTTGCTGCCTTCGGCCAGGTAATCGATCTCCTCGCGGACGGTGGCGGCGAATTCCTCGATCAGGGCGCGCACGTCGGCGCGGTCACGGATGGGGCGATACTTCTCCAGCCAGCCGCCGACCCGCCGCAGGGCGGAGAGGTCCACTTCGACCAACTGCTCGATGTGCGGACGCTGGATCTTGACCACGACCTGCTCGAAGCCCGCCTTTTCGGCATCCTGCGGGAGCAGGCGCGCGCGGTGGACCTGCCCCAGCGAGGCGGCCGCCAGGGGCGTCTCGTCGAAGGCCGCAAATTTCAGGTCCAGGCGGGAACCCAGCTCGGACTCGGCTTTGGCGCGGATGGCGGCGAAATCCTCCGCGGGGACTTCATCCTGCAAGCCCGCCAGTTCTTCGGTGATCTCGGGCGGCAGGACGTCCAGCCGCGAGGAAAGGAATTGCCCGACCTTGATCATCACGCCGCCCATGCGGATGGCCAGCGCGCGGAAACGAATCGCGATATCGGTCATGCGCTTCGAGCGGGTGCGACGGGTGAGTCCGCCCAGGCCGAGGCGCGGCAGGATCAGTTCCCAGTAAATAAAGCCCAGGGTGACCCAGGCAAAAAACGCAACGATGCGCCAGTAACGGGCGCGCAAAAGGGATTGTTTCATAAGCCTCCACGGAATTCGTGGTTGATTGTAATCTTATTTGAAAATTGCTAACAAATCTCCCCGCGAAACACAAAACCACTGAGGCACTGTGACACGGAGCTTTTATAAAGCTCTTCTCAGTGTCTCCGCGCCTCAGTGGTTCAAAATAGTTGAAACAAATTATGCGGCTTCTTATGCCTAGATCTTCCCAGCCACGTAATCGAGCACGTCGATCTTGGTCAGGATGCCGATTGGCTTGCTGTGCTCGGCCACGATCAGGGCGTAGCCCGCCGTCAGCGAAGGCATGGCCTCCTCCAGCGGCGTCTCGGGTGGGAAGACCGCGCCCGCGTTCTGCACCAGGCCGTCGATGGTCTCCTCGTTGGTGTGCTCATGCTTTTCGAGCATGTGATTGAGCAGGTCCACTTCCTCGATCAGGCCAACCAGCGCCCCGTCCGCGCCGACGACGGGCATCTGCGAGATGCCGTGCTGGTGCATGACCGACACCACCTTGCGGATCGAGTCGCCCAGCGCGGCGGTGAACATGGACTTGTTCGGCTTGGCGATCAGCAGGTCGCCGAGGGTCGTCTCGCCGAACTCGGTCGAGAGGAAGCCGAACTCGCGCATCCACTTGTCGTCGTAGAACTTGGAGAGATAGCGCGAACCCGAGTCGGGCAGAATCACCACGGGGATGCGGTCCGCCGTCAGCCTGCGGCAATACTTGACCGCGCCCGCGATGGCCGAACCCGAGGAACCGCCAGCGAAGATGCCCTCCTGCCGCACCAACTGGCGCGCCCACAGGAAGGACTCGCGGTCGCCCGCGCGCTCGATCCAGTCCACCACCGAGAGGTCGGTGGCCGAGGGCAGGAAGTCCTCGCCGATGCCTTCCACCTTGTAGGTCTTGGGGTATGCGCCCGTGGGGATCTTGCCTTTGTTCTGCCAGATCTCGGTCAGGATCGAGCCTTCGATGTCCACGCCCACGATCTGGATGTTGGGATTCTTCGACTTGAGATAGCGCCCCACCCCGCTGATGGTGCCGCCCGTGCCCATGCCGATGATCACATCCGTGACCCGCCCCTGGGTCTGGTCCCAGAGCTCGGGGCCGGTGCTCATCTCGTGCGTCTTCGGGTTGTCGGGGTTGTGATACTGGTTGGCGAGGATGGCGTTGGGGGTCTCGCGCGCGAAGCGTTTGGCCACCTCATAATACGAGCGCGGATCTTCGGGCGCGACCGCCGTGGGCGTGATGACCACCTTGGCCCCGTAGGCGCGCAGCAGCAGGATCTTCTCGTTGCTCATCTTGTCGGGCATGACGAAGATGGTCTTGTAGCCCTTGAGCGCCGCCGCGATGGCCAGCCCCACGCCCGTGTTACCCGAGGTCGCCTCGACCACCGTCCCGCCTGGGACGAGTTCCCCGCGCTTCTCGGCCTGCTCGATGATATTAGCCCCCACGCGGTCCTTGACCGAGCCGCCCGGGTTCATGAATTCCAATTTGGCATACAAGGGCACGGGCA
>CALLJA010000188.1 GCA_938008865.1 uncultured Anaerolineales bacterium | reverse complement strand
AGTTGGGTCATCCAGACAAAATGCGATTATACTTGAGGCCAGCATTCTACAGAGCGACCTGCAGACCATTGGGCAGGTCAACATTCTGAGATATTAACCCCAGGAGTTCCCTATGGACACAATGATCGAAAACATTTCCGCGCTGGAAGTTCTTGACTCGCGCGGCAACCCCACCGTGGAGGTGGAGGTGGTTTTGGCGGATGGCGCATGGGGCCGCGCAGCGGTCCCCTCGGGCGCCTCGACGGGCGTGCATGAAGCCCTCGAATTGCGCGACGGCGACAAGAAGCGCTACCTCGGCAAGGGCGTGACCCAGGCCGTGGCCAACATCAACGGCCCCATCGCTGACGAACTGTTCGGCTTCGACGCCGCCGAGCAGAAAGACATCGACGCAGCCCTGATCGAACTGGACGGCACCCCCAACAAATCCAAGTTGGGCGCGAACGCCATCCTCGGTGTGAGCTTGGCCGCAGCCAAGGCAGCCGCCAACTCGTTCGGCATGCCGCTGTATCGTTACATCGGCGGCGTGTACGCTCACGTGCTGCCCGTCCCGATGATGAACATCCTCAACGGCGGCGCGCACACCGCCTGGCAGTCGACCGACATGCAGGAGTTCATGGTCATGCCGTTCGGCGCGCCGTCCTTCGCCGAAGGCCTGCGCTGGGGCGCGGAAATTTACCACGCCTTGAAATCGGTCTTGAAAGAGAAAGGCTACATCACACTCGTCGGCGATGAAGGCGGATACGCTCCCGCATTGAAAGCCAACAACGAAGCCATCGAAGTCATTCTCGCCGCCATCGAAAAGGCTGGCTTCAAGGCTGGCCGCGGCAAAGACGTGGCCATTGCGCTCGATCCTGCCGCCTCCGAACTGTATGAAGAAGATACCAAGCTCTACAACCTGCGCAAAGAAGGCAAGAAACTGACCGGCGAGCAGATGGTCGAGTTCTGGGCCAAGTGGGTCAAGGACTATCCCATCGTCTCCATCGAAGACGGCCTGGCCCAGGACGACTGGGGGTCGTGGCAGTTGGCCGTCAAGACCTACGGCGACAAGATCCAGATCGTGGGCGATGACCTGCTGGTGACCAATCCCGAACGCGTCCGCCGCGCCATTAAGGAGAATGCCGCCAACGCCCTGCTGGTCAAGCTCAACCAGATCGGTTCGCTGACCGAGACCATCGAGGCCGTGGAGACCTGTCACCGCGCCGGCTGGCGCGCCGTCACCTCGCACCGTTCGGGCGAGACCGAAGACTCGACCATCGCCGACCTGGCCGTGGCGCTCAACACCGGCCAGATCAAGACCGGCGCCC
>CALLJA010000187.1 GCA_938008865.1 uncultured Anaerolineales bacterium | reverse complement strand
AACCGTCCAGGCCGCGGGTGAACGCGTCTGGCAATCTCCTCTCATGCAGTTGGCATCCCCCTATAAAGTCCGTTCGCCTGGGGGCCGTCGAACGGACTCAACGATCAGCTGTGATTGACTTCCATCGTTTGATACGTTTCCAGCAGGCTGATCAAGATCTGGTCGGTGAAACTGTGCATGCGATGCAGCATGTCCTCCCATGCGCGAGCCGAGGGGACGTTGGCCTCGCGGTACACCTTCACCACCGACTCGATCAACACGTTGCGGAAGAACAGGAAAGCCCGCGCCGCGTCCACGTAACTCAACTCATAGCGGCGGGCGCGGGCGGCATAGGAATATCCGATGGCGTGCGCCTGCGAGGCGGCATTCTCGCCGCCCGAACCGAGGTAGGCCATCAACCCCTGGAAGAGCATCTGTGCGCTTTGGCGATACTGGACGCGGGCTTCCTCGTCCAGTTTTTGGTACCAGGCCTCGGCCTCGAGCGTGCCGTCGGCGATGCGCATGCGCACGTTACGGACCACCGACTGCACCATCGTCTCGGGGCCCACCTCGGGTTGACGGCGGGCATGCTCGGCCCACAGTTCCACTTCGGCGCGTTTATAGCGGCGGTGTCCGCCCTGGGTGCGATGCACGGGCAGGATGCCCTTGTCGGACCAGAGCCGCACCGTGCTGGGATGCACGCCCAGGATATCCGCCGCGCCCTGCAAGGAGAGCCAGTCGTTGGTCATGACTCGGCCGCCAAGACGATCTTCTCGACGAAGGCAGGCTCCTCAGCCTGCTGTCGGAAGGCGTGGACGTCGATGCGCGAAAGCATCAGCGCGGCGGCGGCCAGCATCAGCGCCTCGATGCCGAACACGGCCAGGTAGCCCGTCATGGCCTGACCTGTGGCCTGAGTCAGGCCATCGGCCACCACCCCCGCGAGCAGGATGCCCGTCAGTCGCGAGAGGCCGTTCGAGAAGCCCCACGCGCCGACGTACAGGCCCACTTTACCTTCCACGGTCAGGTCGAACATCAGCGATAGGTTCGCCACGGTGGAGACGCCCGTGCCGAAACCGAGCAGCGTCAGCCCCACGTAGAAAAGTGGCAGGGAATGGGCTAGGCCGCTGGCTACGATCAGCACAAAGCCCGTCAGCGCGCCCAGGTTGCCGACCTGGGCCAGGGTCTTCTTAGCCACGCGCCCCTCCAACACGCCCGTCACGAGGAAAGCCAGCAGTGTGAACACGCCGCTGATGGATACCAGGCGCGAGGTCTCTTCGATGGTCATGCCGAAGGCCTGCGCGCCGAACGGTTCGAGCAGCACGTCCTGTCCGAGCAGGGCCACCAGCAGCAGCAGCAGGTACACGAAGAACACGCGCGCCACAGGGTTGCTGGTGATGGCCGAGGTCATCTGCTGGACGGTGTAGTTTTCAGATCGGGCGGGGGCCAGGCCCGAGCGTGGTTCCAGCCCAAGCAAACCGAGCAGGCCCAGGCCCAGGGCGGTTAGCGCCACGGCGTTGAAAGCGGAGGAAAGCGTCTCGGGCGTGTAGGTGGTCAACATGCGGCTGAGGCTGATACCCGTGGCGATCAGGCCGAGCACCATCATGAAGAACATGGTCGCCACGGTCTTGCCGCGTCCCTTCTCCCCCGAGAGTTCGGAGGCCAGCGAAAGATACGACACGGCCGAAAGGTTGTAGCCCATGCCCCACGCGCCGAAGGCCAGCAGCCCCGCTAGGATGCCCAGACCGAAGTTCTGGTCGAGCAGGAAGGCCACCTGCGGCGAGACCGATACGCCAATTACGCACAGGACCAATCCCGCCAGGATGTAGGGCGTACGGCGAAAGCCGAGGACGGGGTGGCGGTCGGAGAACGACCCGATGGCGACCTGGATGGGCGAGAACAGGTACGGGAAGACCGCCAGCAGCGAGACCAGCGTCTTGGAGATTTCGAGGTCGAAGATCATCACGCGGTTGAGCGTGCTGTTGATCGGGACGAGGGTCATGGCGACCGCGACATGGAGCAGACCGAGTTGCAGGCGTTTGAGGAACATGGAAATCCTTTGGCTTTGGCGGAAAATAACGGGGCGAATGTACCAAAATGGAAGGGGTAAGTCAATGTAGGTTTGCGTAGATTTTACGACAGAGATCGGCGCTTTTTGCCCCAGCCAGAAAAAAAGCCGCCACGTTTGGCGGCCTTGAGGTTACTACTTTGCAAACTGACGGATCAGGTTCTCGTAGCGTTCCAGTATTTCAGGCGAGGGGTCGTGTCCGCCGAAGGTCAGGAAGACCTTGAAGGCGCAGTCGCCGCGGCGGTCGAAGAACTGGAAACTGAGCGCCTCGCGCCCGTCGGTGTGACTCGGCTTACGGAAGGCGAAGACCGAAGCCAGTTCCCAGGTGCGGATGTGCATATCGAGCGAT
>CALLJA010000186.1 GCA_938008865.1 uncultured Anaerolineales bacterium | reverse complement strand
TCCGCACCGACGATGGCGCCCGGCAGAACGTGGGCAAAGGCCCACACGCGCGTCCCCCGGCCGATATTTTCCGTCTCGACCAGGGCGTTGGGATGCTGGAAAAAGTCGTTCATGGTTTATCCTGCTGTTTCGCATCGTACACTTCATCAATCACGAAGGGCGGCCGCCTGCGGACCTCGTCCAGCGTGCGCCAGAGATATTCACCCAGCACGCCCAGCATGGTCATTTGCAGACCTGTCGTGAAGGTGATGATCAACATGGTCGGCACCCAGCCCTTGACGTCGATGCCGAAGAGCAGCCAGTAGATGAGGATGAAGGTCCCATATCCGAAAGAGGTCAGGGCGGCGAGGAATCCGACCACTGAGAGCACGCGCAGCGGGAAGAAGGTGAAGGCCACGAAGGTATCTGCAAACAATTTGAATTTCTTGGCCAGGGTCCAGCGCGACTTGCCGCGCGCGCGCGCGCGGCGCACATAAGGGAGCAGGATAGGCCTGAAACCCAGCCAATAGATGAGGGTCATCAAGTTGGTGTTCTTTTCCTGGATGCGATTAACCTCATTCACCACCTGGCGGTCAACGAGGAAGAAGTCAAAGCCGCCATCGGGATAACCTGGAATGGCATATTTTCGCACCAGTGAATAATATGTGTTTGAAAATAGCTTTTGTGAGAAAGGCTCTTCCCGATCTTGGCGGACAGCAAAGACTGCTTTGGCGCCTTTTTCCCAATGGTCCAGCATTTCCAGGAACAGTTCGGGCGGGTCCTGCAGGTCGGCAGAGATCATGCCCACACAATCGCCCGAGGCAACGGTGAAGCCCGCCTGGATGGCGGCCATCGAACCAAAGTTGCGCGTCAATTTGACGACCTTGATCGTATCGGGATAACGCTCCTGGAACTTGCGCAGGATCTCGAGCGAACGGTCGCCCGAGCCGTCGTCCACGAAGACCAGTTCCAAGCGGCATTGCGGAATCTGCTCCACCAATCCCAGCAGTTGCGGGATGGTTTCGGGCAAGTTCGGCTCGTTGTAATACACGGGGATGACAATGGAAAACGTTCTCGGCATGGGTATATTCTAACGTAGAAAGCCCGCACAGGCTTGTGCGCGGGTCAGGCTGGTCGCGAGAGGACGATGGCGAATCGCTCCTTTAGACGCAAAAACGGTTTTTCGATGAAGGAATAGGACAGGGAAGAGACTGCGATGGTCCCCGCCAGCGGAAGGAGGAATACAGCTGCCACCCACAACCAGTAATTGGCCTCAGCGACATGCACATACTGGCTGGCGAGTCCTAGGCAGAGCAGGTGATACACGTACAGCCCGTAGGAAATCTTTCCCAGGTAGGCCATCGGGCGGCTGGAGATCCAGCGCCATTCAGGTTTGTGGCTGACGCGCAACAGCGTATGCAGGATCAGCGCCATGCCCAGGCCGGTCAGGAAGAAATGATAAACCTGCAGCGGAATCGCCGATACGATGGGAGTTTTGGGCAGGAGATCGATCGCCAGCAACGAGAGGATTCCCGCCGCCCCGGCAGCCAACGGCGGCACGCGCGCCAAGGCTTGGTCCAGGCCGCCCAGGCCGACCAACAGCCCAAGCAGGATGGCCTCGAAGTGCGTGACAGGCAGAACCCAGATAGCCACGTAGGGGACCTTCACGACCAGGCTCAGAATAATGCGAATGATCAAACCGACCATCAGGACGCCAAGGATTATCTGCGTCCTGATGCGCTGGCTCATCTTGAACAATGAGCGCAGCGCCCAGGGAATGACGGCGTAAAACTGCTCTTCGTAGGAAATCGTCCAGAGATGCCCGGCAAAGAGGATCAGGTTGTAATTTCCAAACACAGCAGAAAGGATATTGTCGGTAAAGGTGAACAGGCCCGCCACCCGCCAGGAGTCGATCCGCTCAGGAAGGGTAAAGAAGGTCAGCGCAAGCATGCCGATCACAAACAGGTAATACAATGGCCAGATGCGCAGGGTGCGGCGGATGTAAAAATACGGGATGTGGATGGAACCCGTCTGCTGGAATTCGGTGTAAAGCAGTTTGGTGAACAGGTAGGCGGAAAGGCACAGAAACAGGTCCACGCCCATCCAGCCGTAGCGGTGCAGCCATTGCCAGAGCGGATTCTCGCTCAACAGCGGAGCATGATGGATGAAGACCAGCAGGAAGGCCAGGAAGCGCAGGCCGTCCAATTCGGGGAAATAGGTTTTCGCTTGGGGTTGCTGCATTACGTTGCTCATTGGTTATGAAAATAAGTGCAAGACCTTCAAGATTGGCGCAATTCCACCAATTGGTCGTCCTTTTTTTGCG
>CALLJA010000185.1 GCA_938008865.1 uncultured Anaerolineales bacterium | reverse complement strand
GTGCCCGACGAAGACATCGTGCTCGATTACGCCGGCCGCCGCACCTACGATACCTGCTATCGCGCCAAAGCCATCTTCGGCGTGGAGCGCGCCATCCTGGTCACGCAAGACTTCCACCTGCCGCGCGCACTCTATCTGTGTAATGCGTTGGGCGTGGAGGCTGTAGGCGTGAAAGCCGACAACTTCTACTACCGCAAACTCTCGCGCGCCTACTGGCAGGTCCGCGAACTATTCGCCACCTTTGGCGCCGTCGTGGATGTACAATTCGCCAAACCCCTGCCCGTCCTCGGCGACCCCGAGCCCATTTTTGCGAAGAAATGACCGAGAGGAGAATCCATGACCCGCAACGAAGCCCTTGCCCTGGTGCGTGAATACGTGAAAAGTGAAAGCCTGGTACGCCACATGCTCTCAGTGGAAACGGCCATGCGCTTCTACGCCGAGAAGTTCGGCGAGGATGTGGAGACCTGGGGCCTGCTCGGCCTGATCCACGACTTCGACTGGGAGATCCACCCGACGCTGGAGGAACACCCGACGGCAGGCGCGCCGATGCTGCGCGAGCGCGGCATTCCCGAGGACCTCATCCAGGACATTCTCAGCCATGCCGACCACACCGGCGTGCCGCGCGACACGCTGCGCCGCAAGGCCCTCTACGCCTGCGACGAGATTACGGGCTTCGTCACCGCCGTGGCGCTGGTGCGCCCCTCGCGCTCGCTGTATGACCTGGAACCCAGTTCGGTCAAGAAGAAATGGAAGGACAAAGCCTTTGCTGCGGGCGCCGAGCGCGCCAACATCGAGGCCGCCACCCAGGAGTTCGGCATCGACCAGTGGGAACACGTTGGCAACGTCATCGCCGCCATGCGGCGCATTGCCCCCGAGTTGGGGCTGGTGGGGAACCTCCCCGCCCCGTGACCCATAAAGACCCACTCTCCCGCGCTTGAGTGCGGGAGAGTTTTTTAACGGGACCCGGCTCAGGGTCCAGACCATTAGGCTATTCCCCGCCGAGGGAATCGGTGCTATGCTTACGGCATGTTCACGTCACGATGACTCCCGGGGGACATGGTCGCAACTCCCCAACCTCGACGGCGTAGATACAGTCGTACAACAAACAAGATTGTACATAAGGAGGCACGAATGCAAGTGTTATTTGGATTGGGCGGGCTGGTCGTTCTCGCCATTTTGCTCCTGATCGTCCTGTCGGGTATCCGTTTCATCCCGAACAACCGCATCGGTATCGTGGAGAAGCGCTTCAGCGGCAAAGGCTCGGTGAAATCGGGCCTGATCGCGCTCAATGGGGAAGCGGGCTTCCAACCCAAGGTATTGCGCGGCGGCCTGCATTACCTGACGCCGATCCAATACGTGGTCCACACCATGCCGCTTATCACCATCCCGCAGGGCAAGATTGGCTACATCTTCGCCCGCGACGGCAAGCCGCTGGAGCCGACCCAGACCCTGGCGACCAACGTGACCGCGCACGACTTCCAGGATGTGGAAACCTTCCTGAAGAACGGCGGCCAGCGCGGACCCCAGCGCCTGATCCTGCGCGAAGGCACCTACGCCTTCAACCTGGTGCAGTTTGTGGTCATCACCGAGGGGCGCATCTACACCCTGCCGCTCAGCCGCGAAGAGAACGAGACCATCCAGAAGATGGCCGAGGTGCTCAACGAACGCAAGGGCTTTCGTCCGGTCATCATCAAAGATACCGACGACCTGGTCGGCATCGTGACCGTGCATGATGGCCCGTCGCTGCGCCAGGGTGAGATCATCGCTCCAACCGTAGGCGACGACCCTGCTGAGGAGGACGCCTATCACAACAAGTTCCAGGATTCGGATCGTTTCCTGCGGGCGGGCGGCTTCCGCGGGCGTCAGTTGCAGGTGCTGGTCGAAGGCACGTATTACATCAACCGCCTGTTTGCCACCGTTGAGATGATCCAGAAGACGATCATCGAAGTCGGCAACGTGGGTGTGGTGGTCTCGTACACCGGCGCGACCGGCGCAGACCTCTCGGGCATGGAATACCGCCACGGCGAGCTGGTTTCGCAGGGCAACCGCGGCGTGTGGAGCGATGCGCTGCTGCCCGGCAAATACGCCTTCAACACGTATGCAGGCAAAGTATCCACTGTCCCGACCACCAACATTATTTTGAAGTGGATCCGCAGCGAGTCGGGTTCGCACCAATATGACGAAAACCTGACCGAGGTCTCGCTGATCACCAAGGATGCCTTCGAGCCGTCGCTGCCGCTTTCGGTGGTGGTACATATCGACTACAAGAAGGCTCCGCTGGTCATCCAGCGCTTTGGTGACATCAAGAAACTGGTCGAACAGACCCTCGACCCGATGGTCTCGGCCTATTTCAAGAACGTCGGCCAGACCCGCACGTTGATCCAATTGTTGCAAGACCGCTCGGCGATCCAGCAACAGGCCAGCGTAGAGATGAAGGAAAAGTTTGCCCACTATAACCTGGAGTTGGAGGAAGTGTTGATCGGCACGCCCTCCTCGGCGGCGGGCGACACCCAGATCGAGACCATCCTGATGCAGTTGCGCTCGCGCCAGGTGGCCGTCGAGCAGGTCGAGACCTACAACCAGCAGGAAAAGGCCGCCGTCAAGGAACGCGAATTGCGCGAGGCCCAGTCCCGCGCGCAGATGCAGACCAAGATGACGGAAGCCGAGTTGAGCATCAACATCCAGAGCAACCAGGGTAAGGCCGAGTACCAGCGCTCCATCCAGCAGGCGGCCCAGATCCGCGCGCTGGCCGAAGCTGAAGCGGAAAAGATCGCCCGCATCGGTATCGCCAACGCGTTAGCCACCGAGGAACAGGTCCGCGCGTATGGCGGCCCGCAATTCCAGGTGACGCAGCAGGTGCTCCAGCGCTTCGCGGACGCCATCCAGCAATCGGGCGTGGACATCGTGCCGCGCATCCTGATCAAGGGCAAGGGCGACGGCGAAGACAGCGGCACCGGCAGCGTGATCGAAGGCCTGATGGCGATGCTGCTCTCCGAAAAGATGGGCGTGGCCGTGAACGACCAGACCCCGCGCTCACCCGAGATCGAGGCCCTGCGCCAGCAGATCCGCGAGAGTATGAGCAAGCCCGCAGACGGCTCGGCACCCAAGCCTGAAGAGAAGAAGTAAGTGAATGACCGGAGACCTCCGAGTTTCGGAGGTCTCTTCTTTTTCATGCTTATGCTATACTGCGGATATGGCAACCAAAAACGTATTTCTCAACTGGAACCCCGAAGAGAATTTCAATCTGAGGGATAACGACGACCACCATATCGTCATGAAAAAACCAAAAGGCGTGAGCGCCTCGGACCTGCTGCCGATGGCGTTGATCGGCTGCGCCTCGCACGATGTGGTGGAGATCCTGACCAAGCAGCGCCAGGACCTGCGCGAGCTCAAGGTCAGCGCGGAGGCCATCCAGGACGACGACCCGCCCTGGCGCTTCCGCCGAATCCACATCCACTACCAGGCGGTCGGCAAGGGCATTGACCCTGAAAAGTTGCGCAAGGCCATCCTGTTGAGTGAGGAAAAGTATTGCTCGGTGTATAACACGCTCAAGGATGTGGTCGAGATTACGCACGATTCGGAAGTCATTGAAGATTAATGGGGCTTATCGTTACGGTATGACGCTGGTTGGAAGAACCAGCGTCTTTTTTTTATCCATTGTGTATAATCCCATGCGGAGGAACGTCTCATGTTGAACAAGCGGATCGCCTTTATCGGTCCTGGCGTGATGGCCGAAGCCATGATCGCCGGGTTGTTGAACCGTAAATTATCCAAAGCGCAGAACATCAGCGTCTCAGGCCCGCGTGCCGAACGGGGCGA
>CALLJA010000184.1 GCA_938008865.1 uncultured Anaerolineales bacterium | reverse complement strand
GGACATTGTCGTAGCCCGCGGCGCGGATGTAATCCTCCTGCTCGAAGCCTGGCAGTGGAGTCCCGTCACCGCGCGAGATGCGCAGCAGCCGATACGAGAAGACGCGCTCCACGTCATTGAGGTGGCCGACCACTTCCTTGATCGACCATTCAGCGAGACCAAACTTGTAAAGGGCCTGCGAGTCGGTCAGGCTGCTGAGCGCAGCGCGGATTTCGTCGATTTGTTTGGGCAGGGCCACCAGCACATCTTCCCTGGCGATGGCGCGCTGGACGTAATCTTCGTAGAAGGGGGCGTATTCTTCGGGGGTGGGATGGGTAAGTTTAAGCATGTCAAAAGTATAGCACGCCGAATCGCCTGCTTCAATCGCTTATAATGTTGTCAGACAAAAACAGACTTCGGAAATCTTTCCGAAGTCTCGCGCAACAGCTTGACGCAATCCCTGAATGATACGATAATCACCCTCCGAGCTAATTCCATGAACAAAATCGACGACGCAGAACTTCATCAGATCGTACAGCGGGTGGTGCGCCAGGTGCTGGAGCCGACTCCCGCGCCCGTTAAAGCCGCCCCTGCTCCCACTTCCACGCCAGCACCCGCCAGAATCCCCGAAGCCCCGATGGGCAAGGTGGTCGCCATCGGCGCGGACCACGGCGGATTCGAGCTGAAAGAAATGCTCAAGGTGGAACTCCGCATCTGGGGCTACGAATTCCTCGACATGGGCACCCACAGCAAGGATGCGGTCGACTATCCCGATTTCGCCCACGCCGTGGCGCAGAAGGTCAGCACGGGCAAAGCCTGGCGCGGCATCATGATCGACGGCGCGGGCATCGGCAGTTGCATCGTGGCCAACAAAGTCCCTGGCGTGCGCGCGGGCATGGCCTACGACCTGTCCTCAGCCAACAACAGCCGTGAGCACAACGACACCAATGTCCTCACTCTGGGTGCGGGTCTGATCGGACAAAACCTCGCCAAACAGATTGTCAAAACCTGGCTGACCACCGCTTTCGGCGGCGACCGTCACCAGAAGCGCATTGATAAGATCACTTCCGTAGAGAAGCAATATTTGAAATAGAAGGCATGAAATGAATCCCGACGTAAAAGTAGTTGAACAATTGGTGGAGATCATCACGCGTGAAGTGTTGACCGCCATGATGGAACGCAATGTCAACCTGCCCGAAGGCGCGCGCTGTGAATATAACTGCGCCGACAACGTCTGCGTGCATACCTGTTTCGACCGTGCAGGCAACGTGGTCAACGCGGGCGCAGCCCGCCTGACCTCCACACTGGGTGTCATCCCACAGGACGTCAACCTGGCGGGCATGATCGACCACACCCTGCTCAAGCCCGATGCCACCCAGCAGGAAGTGGCGCAGTTATGCTTCGAGGCCCGCAAGCACAGCTTCGCCTCGGTGTGCGTCAACCCCACCTGGGTCAGCCTGTGCGCGCAGTTGCTGCAAGGCTCCTCGGCCAAAGTCTGCACCGTGATCGGCTTCCCACTCGGCGCAACCTCGCCCGAGGTCAAGGCCTTCGAAACGCAGACCGCCATCCAGCACGGCGCCACCGAGATCGACATGGTCATCAACATCGGCGCGCTCAAGGCGCGTGACCTCGAATTGGTGGCGCGCGACATCCGCGGCGTGGTCGAAGCCGCCCATTCGCACAACATTATCGTCAAGGTCATCATTGAAACCGCCCTGCTCGACGACGAGGAAAAGACCATCGCCTGCCTGCTCTCCAAGGAAGCCGACGCCGACTTCGTCAAGACCTCCACGGGCTTTGCGGGCGGCGGCGCCACCGTCCACGATGTGGAATTGATGCGCCGCACCGTCGGCCCTGAGATGGGCGTCAAAGCCTCGGGCGGCGTGCGCACTTTCGAAGATGCCGAGAGCATGATCAAGGCAGGCGCCACGCGCATCGGCGCCAGCGCAGGCGTCAAGATCATCCAGGGTCCCAGCAAAGACAAGGCCCCTGCCAAAGAACCCGCCACCGCAAAGGCGTATTAGGAGCACCCCATGTTGATCGCAAAAGTCATCGGCACCACCGTCTCCACCATCAAGGACGAAAAACTTCACGGCCGCAAACTGCTCATCCTGCGCCAGACCGACGAAAAGGGCGAAGCCTTCGGCAAACCCTACGTGGCGGTCGACACCGTCGATGCGGGTATCGGCGACCTGGTGCTGACCGCCGCGGGCTCGTCTGCGCGCCAGACGGACATCACCAAAGACACACCCGTCGACTCGGTCATCATGTCGATCATCGACTCGCTCGAAGTCGATGGCCAGGTCGTCTTCCGCAAGTCCTGAGGTCCGCATGGTCAAGAAGTTCTACACCGAAAAGGATGTCGTCGAACTATATGATTCGGGCGCGCGCTCGCTGCAACTGGATGACAACATCCAGATGACTGAGATGGCCTACGAAAAAGCCAGAGATCTGGGAATGGCGCTGCTGACGGCAGCCCCCGACCAGCCGCCCAGCGCCCCTGTGCGTCCCTACCTCTCCAGCGTGGGGACCTCGTCCGCCCCCAAGCCTGCTCCCGTTATGGGCAAAGTCTCTGCCCCGCAAGCCGACCCGTTAAAAGACTCCGCGTTGGCGCAGCGCATCCGCACAGCGGTCAACGCCCGCCTTGGCAACCAGATCGACCCGCAACTGCTGGACACGATCATTCGGCGCGTCCTCATCAGCACAGGATTGAAATAATGCTATTCGGCAGAGTCAAAGGCAGCGCGATCTGCACGTTGAAATATCCTGGCACCGAGGGCCTCAAGCTGCTCGTCGTCCAACCGCTGAACAAAAAGCTTGAACCGCTTGGCGCATTGCAAGTTGCCGCCGACGTGGTCGACGCGGGCATTGGTGACCTGTGCGTCATGGTCCGCTCACGCGAAGCCGCCCTGGCCATGCCCATCGAAAAATTCGTCCCCATCGATCTGGCCCTGGTCGGCATCGTAGACGAGCTCGAAGTCCGCGCGGATGGCAAGTACGACGTCACCCTGCGGCGCGGAAGAAACCAGTTTTCATAGAATGTATTGTGTCATTCTGAGCGCAGCGAAGAATCTCTATGCCATGAGCGAGGCTCTTCAGTCGCGAAGAACGCTCCCTCAGAGCGACACACAAGAGAGACCCAATGATCCTCGCTAAAGTTGTCGGCACCATCGTCACCACCATCAGCCACCCGCACTACAAGAACCGCCGCCTGCTGGTCGTCCAGCCGTTGACGCTGGAAGGTGAAACCTCCGCGCCCGAGGATGACTTCATCGCGCTCGACAACACCCAGGCAGGCATCGGCGACACGGTGCTGATCAACCGCGAAGGCAACGGCGCGCGTCAGGCGCTCAAGAACCCCGACGCGTGCGTGATCTCGGTCATCGTGGGGATTGTCGATTCAGTGTACGCAGAGTATTGACCATAGCACAAAATTCTTGTGTTACTTCCAAGTTCCCCATACCTCTTCTCCATCCCTTTTCACCCAGACAAAACTGTATAATATTTTCATGACCATTTACCTCGGCTGTCCCATCTGGTCGTTCAAAGGCTGGGTTGGGAATTTCTACCCGAAAGGTACCAAATCGTCCGATTTTCTGCGCGAGTATGCGCGCCGCCTGACGACCATCGAGGGCAACACCACCTTCTACGCCGTCCCCGCGCCCAAGACGCTTGAAGCCTGGGTCGCCGAAACGCCCGAGACTTTCCGCTTCTGTCCGAAGATTCCAAAGGCGATCAGTCACGAAGGAAACCTGGTCGAGAATCTACCGCGCGCGCTGCAATTCACCGATCTGCTGCGCGGACTGGGCGTCCGCCTCGGACCGATGTTCCTGCAACTGCCTCCGCGCTTTTCCCCCAGGCAACTCGACGAGTTGCGCGCCTTCCTTGACGGCTGGCCGTCCGAGGTGCGACTGGCCGTCGAAGTCCGCCACCTGGACTGGTTCGACTCACCGCACGACGAGGCGCTGAATCGACTTCTCGCAGATCACAATATGGCGCGCGTCACCATCGACACACGGCCGATTCGGGACCTGGCGGGGGATTCCATTTTGGCAGGCTCCAGTTACGAAAGTCTGCTTGAAGCGCGTGAACGCAAACCCGATGTGCCCGTCCTGCCACAACGCACCACCGACTTCATCTTTGTGCGCTACATCGGCCACCCGCGCCTGGAGATGAACCTGTCCCTGCTCGACGAGTGGAGCCAGTACTTCGCCGCGCAGATGAAAACAAGCGCAGACGTGTATACCTTCTGCCACTCACCCGATAACCTGATCGCGCCCGAGGTCTGCCGAGAGTTGCATCGCCGCGTGGATGCGCTTCACCCCGTCCCGCCGCTGCCCTGGGACGAGATTCCGCCCGAGGCGCCGCTACAACCCAGCCTGTTCTGACAGTGTCCGCAATGCGGCCAGCGCTCGCTCAGCGTCAGCAACAGGCACGAAGAGATGGTCGTGATAAGAAGCCGCCACCACGTTGCAGCTGATCCCCGCCTCGGCCAGAGCGCGCGAAAAGGCTGCCGTCAAGCCCACCGCTTCGAGCGACGAATGCACTGTCAGCGTGAGCCAGGCAAAGGTCCCAGCGTAGGACAGACCCGCTTTATCGGCATCCGCCTGCGGCAAGATGGCCGTCACCCCTTCCCTTTCACGGAAAAAGCCCAATGTGGTCACATCCGCTAATTGCGTGGATGAATCCAGCATACAAAAGACATACTCACCCGCGTTGAGTTCAGGCTGCATGCTTTTCAAAAGTTTCTTAAGGTCAGTTTCACCGCTCATACTGTTCCAATCTCAAAGTTTTTGCACCTTGACAATCGACCGCGTTTTCCATAGAATACGGCCCAATGCGCAACCAGATGCACCATCGTCATCATGCCAATACCCTCCTCCTTGGACGGGCGGCTTAGACGCGCATCTTACCTCAGCGTATCGAATCCCAGGCTCCCGCTCCAGCGGGAGCTTTTTATTTTCCGAGGTGACATGATCTCCATTCTAGACTCTACCACTGCCCGCAAGACCATCCTGCGCCGCGTGCCTTTGGGCGACGAGGATGTACCCGCTTCTGTTTTGGACCGCATCGAGGCGACCTTCGGCGAGCGGATCACTCCCAACGAGGCCGTGACCCGCATCCTGCGCGATATCCGCACCCAGGGCGATTCCGCGCTTCGCATCTGGACCGAGAAACTGGACGGCAAATCCCCGAGCCTTTTCCGCGTCCCGAGCGAAGCCTTGCAGGCCG